>JAVHNW010000029.1:0-6392 GCA_036169755.1 bacterium
GGGGGGCGCCAGCCCCGGGCGCGCCTGGTTTGGCGTCAGCCTGCCGCTGCTGCGCCCGACCCTGCAGACCGCCGCCGCCCTGGTTTTCTTGTTCGACTTCACCAGTTACGGCGTCATTCTTTTGCTGGGCGGGCCAAAATTCTCCACGCTCGAAGTTGAAATTGCGACCCAGGCCACCCAATTTTTGAATTTGCCGCTGGCGGCTTTGCTTTCGTTAATTCAGATTTTCTTCACCCTGGCCTTTTCCGCGTTTTACGGCGACCAATCGCGCCGCAGCCTGATTCCGGTCAAGCCGGTCGAATCTTCCCCTGGGCGGATTTCTCCCCGCCAACTGCCGCTGCTGCTCGGCGGCGCGCTCCTCATTCTGATCTTTTTTGCCCTGCCGCTGGCCGCCCTGCCGCTGCGTTCCGTCACCCGCCTCGAAGCGGCGCGCGGCGACCGCGATTTTGCGGGCGCCGCCTTTACTCTCGACTATTACCGCGAACTTTTCATCAACCGGCGCGGCTCCCTGTTTTACGTTCCCCCGGTTCAGGCCGCGCTCAACTCGCTGGGCTTCGCCGCCCAAACGGTGATTCTTTCGCTGGCGCTGGGCTTTCCCGCCGCCAAAGCGCTGGCGCGCCCCGGAAAATTGACGCGCCTGCTGAACCCGATTTTCATGCTGCCCCTCGGCGTTTCAGCGGTGACGCTGGGGCTGGGCGTTTTGCTGGCTTTCAGCCGCCCCATTTTTGGCTGGCGGGCGCTCACCTCACCGCTGCTACTTCCGGTGGCGCACACCACCCTGGCCCTGCCCTTCGTCATCCGCAATTTACAGACGGCGCTGGCGCTTTTGCCAGAGCGTTACCGCGAGGCCGCCGCCGCGCTGGGCGCTTCACCGGCGCAGGTCTGGCTGCGAGTGGAAATTCCCCTGCTGGCGCGCGCCCTGCTTTCAGCGGGGATTTTCGCCTTTACCATTTCGCTGGGCGAGTTTGGCGCGGCCTCGCTGCTGGCTCGCCCCGAAACGCCAACCCTGCCGACCGCCATTTATCGCTTCCTTTCTCAACCCGGCGGCTTAAATTACGGCCAGGCAATGGCGCTGGCGACTCTTCTGATGCTTTTGACTGGATTTTCCATTGCGCTGATTGAAAAATTGCGCGTCAGCGAGGTTTTTTGATGTTGGAAATTGTGCGCCTGAACAAAAGTTATGACGGCCAGCCGCTTTTGACGGAAATTTCGCTGAGCGTGGCGGCGGGCGAGACGCTCTGCCTGCTGGGCCCTTCCGGCTCTGGCAAAAGCACGCTGCTGCGTATCATCGCCGGGTTGGAGAGCGCCGAAAGCGGCGAAGTGCGCTGGAATGGGCAAAATCTGGCGGGCGTTCCCACGCATCAACGTAATTTTGGCCTGATGTTCCAGGATTACGCGCTTTTTCCACACCTGACGGTTTTTGAAAATGTCGCCTTTGGGCTGCGTCTGGCGCGGCACCCCGAGACGGCGCGCCGCGCGCGGGAAATGCTGGCGCTGGTGAAAATGTCTGCGCTGGAGAGCCGCCGCGTGACCGACCTTTCGGGCGGTGAGCAGCAGCGTGTGGCGCTGGCGCGCGCGCTGGCGCCCGCTCCGCGTTTGCTGATGCTGGATGAGCCGCTCGGCGCGTTGGATCGTGCGCTGCGCGAAGAATTGCTGCTGGAACTGCGCCAGATTCTCCGCCAGAGTGGCATTCCTGTTATTTATGTGACGCATGACCAGCAGGAGGCCTTCACGCTGGCCGATAAAATTGCGCTGCTGCGCGCGGGACACATTGTTCAGACAGGCGCCCCGCCCGAAGTTTTTGCGAAACCGGCCTCGGCCTGGGTCGCCCGTTTTTTGGGGCTGGGAAATCTTGTTTTGGCGGGGTCAATCTCCGGCGAGGCATTTTCCCGCTTTCCGGCGGAGGCGACTCTGTTGCTGCGTCCGCGCGCGCGGCGGGTGGAATCGGGCGGAATGCTGCGCGGACTGGTGACGGATGTTTTGTTCCGCGGCGATTTTTTTCGGGTGACTCTGGAAAATGGTCTCTTTTTCGAGCTGCCGCAGGCGCCGCGGGTGGGCGAGTGGCTTGATTTGCAGGTGGAGGTGCAAGAAGTACGCGAATAATGGGGGTGGGATGATTTTGTCGCGTTGAATCTGGATGAAAAAACGCGGCGCCTGGTGCGCGCCGCGTTGCGTGAATTGTCTGGCTGTTGTTTCTGTGAGATTTACTGCAGCCCCAGCGCCTGCAAAATCATGTCGCTGAAGGCGAAGAAAGTGCCAAGTGCGCCGAGGCAGCAGCAGCACAGGATGACGATGATGGCGACAATAATGATGGTTTTGTTTTTGGTGAGGCTGCCAGAGGGGGAAGGGTTTTCGTTCATGGCTTAGCGGATGAACTGGTCGCCGTTGTTCCACAGCCAAACCAGCGCGGGGATGACGACAACACAGCAGCAGCACAAAAAGGCGATTACGCCGCCAATAATCCAGGGAAGTTTGTTCTTTTTGGCGGGTTCGGGAATGGGTTCGAGAGCGGGTTCTTCATTGAACATGGCAAAATCTCCTGATGAAATGAAAAAAAGAATACGTTGCAATAATTCTATCACGCGCGACAATGCTTTGTTTTGAGAAAGCCTGACGTTGGGCGGTAACTCTTTGCATTTTTGGGCGACAGTGAGGTATAAAATATGACTTTTGTCATCCGATTTCTTGCACCACTTTTCACATTCTATTAATCTAAATCTGTAGAATTATGAAGAAGTGGTAAAGAATACTTTTCAGAAGGAGACTATTCCATGAACTCACCCCGTGTTAAATTTATTTTGGGCGGCCTGCTGATTTTGGCCGCAGTGGTTTATCTTATTTTTTCATCCACGCAGGCCAGCGCGCAGTATTTTTTGACGGTGGATGAACTGGTCGCCAAGGGGGACAGCCTGGCCGGGCGCGATTTGCGCGTTTCGGGCGCGATTCTCGGCGACAGCATTCAGTACGATCCGCAGACGCTGGAACTTAAGTTTACGGTGGCGCATGTTTCTGGCGACAATGCCCAAATCGAAGCGGAGGGCGGCCTGGCGGCGGTGCTGCATCAGGCGGTGATTGACCCCAATCGCAATCATTTGCAGGTGGTGTATGTCGGCGTCAAACCAGATTTGATGCGCAATGAAGCCCAGGCAATTATGACCGGAAAAATGGGCGCGGATGGAATTTTCTACGCCGATGAACTGCTGCTGAAGTGCCCCACCAAGTACGAGCAGGCCGTTCCCAGCCAGACCAGCGGCCAGTAAAACGTTTGGACGGTTCCCCGGCTGGAAAGTGGGCAACGAACTGCCCATTTTCCACTTTCTATTTTTTCAGTGGAGTCCTTTATGTTTGCAACTTTTGGCTACGGCGTTTTATTGTTAACCTTTCTGATGGCGCTTTACAGCATCGGCGCCTCGTTATTTGGCTATTTCCGCAAGGACCAAAAGTGGGTGGAAAGCGCCCGCTTTTCCATGCTGCTGACTTTTCCCATGCTCAGCCTGGTTTCGGCCAGCCTGATTTACCTGCTGGTGACCGGCAATTTCAACGTCAAATTTGTCTATGAAGTGACCAACCGCGCCATGCCGCTCTACCTGAAAGTTACCTCGTGGTGGGGCGGTCAGGCCGGGTCGTTGTTGTTCTGGTCCTGGCTCATGTCGGCTTTTGCGACCGCTGTCACTTTCCGCAAGTGGGAGCGCGACCGCGAATTTTTGCCCTGGGTGGTGATTGTCTCCAGCGTTACCATGGCTTTTTTCATGGGGCTGAACATTTTCTTTGAAAATCCCTTTGAAACTTTTTGGCAAACGATGAGCGGACAAATTGCTCCGGCCATGTTTGCTCCGGCGGGCGCGATTCCCTTCACCGCGCCGGACGGCCAGGGGCTGAATCCGCTGCTGCGCCACCCCGGCATGATTATCCACCCGCCGATGCTGTACCTGGGCTTCGTCAGTTTTGTCATCCCCTTTGCCTTTGCGATTGCCGCCCTGGCGACAGGCCGCACCGATGACCGTTGGATTCGCATCACCCGCCGTTGGACCTTGTGGGCCTGGTTGTTTCTCTCACTCGGCCTCGTGCTGGGCGGACGCTGGGCCTATGACGTGCTCGGCTGGGGCGGCTACTGGGGCTGGGACCCGGTCGAAATCGCCGCCTTCATGCCCTGGCTTTCTGGCACGGCCTTCCTGCACTCGGTCATGATTCAAGAAAAGCGCGGCCTGCTCAAACACTGGAGCATGATCCTCATCATTTTGACCTACTCACTGGTCATTTTTGGCACCTTCCTGACGCGCTCTGGCGTGCTTTCCTCGGTGCACGCTTTTGCCCAGAGCGCCATTGGCCCCTCCTTTTTTACCTTCATCGGCGCGACATTTATCATTTCGGTGGCGCTGCTGCTCTGGCGCTGGGCTAACTTGAAATCGGAAAATCAGATGACCTCGATGCTTTCACGCGAGGCGCTTTTCCTGCTCAACAACCTGCTCTTCATCAGCATTTTGGTGATTTGTTTCTGGGGCGTCATCTTTCCACTGATTTCGGAACTGGTGACCGGCGCCAAAGTGACGGTCGGCCCTCCGTTTTACGAGCGCGCTACCGGCCCGCTTTTTGCGGCGCTGGTGCTGCTGATGGGCATCGCTCCGCTCTCCGCCTGGGGCCATTCCACCATCAAAACTCTCGGCAAGGCCGTCTGGAAACCCTTGGTTGTGGCGGCGCTCGCCATGGCGGGCGTGGTGGCCTATTTCCTGCTCAACCGCTCCATCATCAACGACTACTTCCCCTATGCGCTGATTGGCTTTTTCGTGGTCATTTTTAGCGCCTTCGTGACCGTTTACGAATTCTGGCGCGCCGCCAGCGCCCGCTCGCGCGCCCAAAAAGAAAACATCTTTTTGGCGCTGTGGCGACTGGCCGGACGCAACCGCCGCCGCTATGGCGGTTACGTCATCCATCTCGGCGTCGTGCTGATGGCGATTGGCATCATCGGCATCGAAATGTTTCAGACTGAAACCCAGCGCACGATGAAGGTTGGCGAAAGCATGGAAATCGCTGGCTACACCATCCGCTACGATTCGCTGGCGCAGTTTGAACATACCGATGGGCGCTGGGTGACCCGCGCCGAAGTCAGCGTTTTCCGCGATGGCAAATTCCTCGGCACGCTCGCCCCGCGCTACGATATGTACCCCGATGGTCAGCCGATGACCATCCCCGGCGTGCGCTCCACCATGGTGGATGATCTCTACGTTTTGCTCGTCAACTGGGAAGGCGTCAACGCCCAGGTGGCGCCCTTCAAGGTCTACCACAACCCGCTGGTCAACTGGCTCTGGTTCGGCGCGATTATTTTCATCTTTGGCACCCTGGTCGCCGCCTGGCCGGATAAAGACCCCGAAGCCGTGGTCGCCAGCGCCTCCAGACCGCGCGAAGCCGTTCAGGCGGGCGCTGCTGATTGATTTCAATGGAGTCGAAAATCGAAAGATTTTCGACTCCATTGGTGAGTACCCTCGCTCTTGCTGGGAGATTTTCATGAAAAAAAGTATTTTTGCGCTCGCCTTCACCTTGCTCCTCGCCAGCCTGTGGGCTGGTTCGGCGCTGGCGCAGGGCAACACCCCCACCGATGATGACGTCAACGCCGTTGCCCGACAGTTGTTCTGCCCGGTTTGTGAAAACACTCCGCTGGATGTTTGTCCCACCGAAGCCTGCAAGCAGTGGCGCGAACTGATTCGGCTCAAACTTTCTGAAGGCTGGAGCGAAACTCAAATTAAAGAATATTTTGTGGAACAATACGGCGCGCGCGTACTGGCCGAACCGCCCCGCCAGGGATTCTCCTGGCTGGTATATCTCGTCCCGCCCGTGCTGCTGGCGATTGGCGCCTACCTGGTTTTCAGCACGCTGCGCGCCATGCGCAAACCCGAACCGCCCGCCGCCTCCCCTGTTGCCCCGGCGGCCCCGGCCCTGGCCGCAGATGATTTGCGCCGCGTGGAAGAAGAACTGAAACGATTGCAGTAAAAGGAGAACGTTTATGAGCGAAATTCAAGCGCCTGCCCGCCGCGGCGTACCGTTTTGGATTCAATTAATAGTTTGGGCGGCGCTGGCCGTTCTGCTGATCGTGGTCGCCCTCGGGCTGAAGCGCTCCCAGCAGGGCACAGTCGCCCCCGGCGATAAAATCTCCGATTTCAGCCTGACTTTTTTTGACGGCTACTCCTACCAGAATCAGCCCCAGGTGAAACTTTCCGACCTGCGCGGCAAAGTCGTTGTGCTCAATTTTTGGGCCTCGTGGTGCAAGCCCTGCGAAGAAGAAGCCCCCTTGCTCGAAGCCGCCTGGAAATCCTACGAGGCGCAGGGCAAGGTCATCTTCATCGGCGTGGATTACGTGGATACCGAACCCGAAGCGCGCGGCTACCTGGCAAAATTTG
>JAVHNW010000030.1:0-1267 GCA_036169755.1 bacterium
CGCCGGAATTGACCATTCCAACGTGGCCGGGGACGCTGACGAAAACCAGGAATGGGTTCTGCTCCTGCCCGAAAACCCGGATAAATCTGCCGCCGAAATCCGCGCCGCACTGGAAGCAGCCAGCGGAAAACGTCTGGGCGTGCTGATTATTGACTCGCATGGCCGCGCCTGGCGGCTGGGAACAGTCGGCAGCGCGATTGGCCTGAGCGGCCTGCCCGGCCTGCTGGACGAGCGCGGCTGGCAGGATTTGTTCGGCTATACGCTAAAAATTACCGTTGTCGGCGTGGCAGATGAACTGGCCGCCGCCGCCAGCCTGATGATGGGCCAGGCCGCCGAAGGCACACCCGCCGTCCATGTGCGCGGCTTCCCCTATCCGCTGCGCGAAGGTTCGCTGGCCGAACTGCTGCGCCCCAAAGACCAGGATATGTTCCGATGAAAGATGAATTTTGGGATTTTCTCGACCAACTGATTACCTCCAGCGAAATCATTGTTGACCGCCCAAAAGATTCACAACATCCGCGCTACCCGGAGATTATCTACCCGCTCGATTACGGCTATCTGGCTGGAACAGCTTCCGCTGATGGCGATGGAATTGATCTGTGGCTTGGTTCACAGCCCCAAAAAACACTCAGCGCCATTTTGGTCATTGTTGACCTGCGCAAGTGCGATAGCGAAATCAAACTATTGCTTGGATGCGCTCCACAAGAAATACAAATTATCCTGAATTTTCACAACAGCGGATCAATGCGGGCGACGCTGCTCAATCGCCCAATCACACAATCAGAGAAGTACGAGGCCCTATGAACGCCATTCCTGAAAAATACCACGACCTGCTCAAAGATGAAGCAAAAGCCTTTCTTTTCCTGGCGACCACCATGAAAGATGGCTCTCCGCAGGTCACGCCCGTTTGGTTCAATCACGACCAAACCCACATTCTGATCAACTCGGCCAAAGGACGGCTCAAAGACATCAACATGCGCGCCCGGCCACAAGTAGCTTTTGTCATTCAGGACCCGGCCAACCCGTATCGTTACCTGCAAATTCGTGGCCGGGTGGTTGAAATTACCGAAGCCGGCGCAGACGCGCAGATTGACGCACTGGCCTTCAAATATCAGGGGCTGAAAAGCTACCCGTACCGCAAAGAAGGCGAAATACGGGTGACCTATAAAATTTTGCCCGAAAAAATTGACGCGCACTAACCAACCATGGACGCTAGATCACCCGCCAGCGCCATGCAAGAATTTCTGCGCACCCGCCGCTCCATCCG
>JAVHNW010000031.1:0-1163 GCA_036169755.1 bacterium
CCTGGCTCAGACGGTGAGCGCCCCGGCTGGTAACTTTCTCCAGGCGAGCAGGACAAACAATCCGCTGACCAGAAAACCAACCAGCGCCGGGCCGGGCTGTCCCCAAAAAATCCCCTGGCCGATGGTTTGCAGGGCCCAGGTGAGCGCATAAATGAGCGCCAGCGGCAGCCGTGGCAGCGCGCGCGGGCGGAGAATGAGCGTCATCAGCATGGAAATGAGCAGCCAGCCCAGGTAATTGCTGAGCGGAATGCCGAAATACTGGCCGGGAATTTCCCAGGCCCATACGCCCCAGCCGACCATTTGCGGGTCGAGGAACAAATCCCAGGCGGTGAAGGCCAGCGCGGCGAGCAGTGCGCCGCGGCGCGGAGAGATGATTTGCCCAATCGCCCAGGCTGGCGGCAGCATCATCAGCCAGGCCAGCGGAATCAGCAACGGAACGCCCGCCAGTTGCGGTTGTAGAATATTCGTATAGTGATACTTGCCAAAGGGGAGTCCGGTGGAGGAGCCGAGCAGTTCTGTCAGGTAGGCCAGCGCCATCAGCGCGCTGAGCGTTTTCAGTGTGCGCGCCAGGCCCCAGGCCTGGTACAAAATCAGGGTCACGGCGCAGGCCTGCATCAGCACGGCGGCGCTCACTCCGCGCAGCAGCCAACCTTCGCCCAAAATCCAGCCGACTATGGGCAGGGAAATGAGGGTGAGCGCCCACAGGGCAATGGGCGGGAAACTATTTTTCACAACAACAATCCCGCCGCAAAGAGCAGCGAGAAAATCAGAGCCAATTGGGCGCTGCGCGCCAGCGTTAGATTGAGGGCGCGCCCGCTGCTGCTGGAAAATTCGCGGTAGGCGGCAATCGCCAGCGGCAGCGAAAGCAGGCTGAGCAAAATGCCCGCGCTGCTCAGATGGTTGGCCCACAGGGCGAGCGGAGTCAGGTAGGCCAGCAGCAGGCAGAGCAGGTATTCGGTCAGCATCGCCTGGCGTCCCAGCAAAACGGCCAGCGTGCGTTTGTTGGCGGCGCGGTCAGTGTCAATATCGCGGGTATTATTCACCACGAGAATATTGATAATCAACGTGCCGACCGGGACGGCGTACCAGCCGACCTCGGCAATGAGTTGGCCGGATTGGGCAAAATAGGTTCCATAGACGGCGGCCAGGCCAAAGGTGAGAAA
>JAVHNW010000031.1:1263-6360 GCA_036169755.1 bacterium
CAGCAAATCTTCATCCAGATAGGTTTCCAGCGGCGCGCTGTGGCCGACCGGCGGAACGCCGCCGATGGCGTAGCCGGTGGCGGCGCGCACAAATTCGGGGTCGGCGCGGCTGATGGCTTCCCCGGCGTAGGCGGCGATGCGTTTTTCGTCCACGCGGTTGACGCCGCTGGTCAGCACCAAAATCCCTTTTCCGCTGGTTTTTCCGCGAAAAATGAGTGATTTGGTAATTTGCCCCAGCGCACATCCGGCGCGATCGGCGGCTTCTTGAGCGGTGCGGGTGCTTTCGGCGTGTTCAAGTACCTGGCCGGTATAGCCCAGGGCGCGCAAAACATCCAGCACTTTTTGCGCGGAAGGGGATAGGGAGGGTTGGGCGTTTGTCATCGGTTATTCCAGAAAAAATCCTTGTTCGCGGAGAATTTCGCGCAGAAAAACGCGCGTGGGCTGGCTGACGCGGCGGGCGCTGTGTTCCAGCCAGCCGTAGTTTTCCATTTCGTCGGGGCGGTCGGGTGCTGCCACCTGGCGGTTTTGATAAACGCCGGTGGCTGCCATTTCGCGGTCGTAGACTTGCAGGGCCGAATCTTGTTGGGGGTTGTAGCTTTCCCAGTGCAAAATGGCGGATTGCGGCAGGCGCGGGCGCGGGCGGGGCGCTTTTTGCGGCCAGCCGAGGGTCATGCCGAAGAGCGGAAAAACCAGTCGTGGCACTTTCAGCAGGTCAAGTACCTGGCGCGGCTGGTTGCGCAGCCCGCCGATGTAACAAATTCCCAGCCCAAGCGATTCGGCGGCCAGCGCGGCGGTTTGCGCGGCGATGGCCGCATCCATGGCCGCTGTCAGAAAACTTTCCACGTAGGCGCTTTCCTGCTTCAGGCCGCGGATTTCGGCCACGCGCTCCAGCCGGGCCAGGTCGGCGCACCAGGCCAGGAAAACCGGCGCCTCGGCGACGTGTTTTTGGTCGCCGCACAACTGCGCCAATTCGGCGCGTTTGGCGCTGTCGGTGACGGCAATCACCGAGTAGGCCTGCAAATTGGACGAGGTGGAACTGCGCTGGGCGGCGCCAACGACCACTTCTACGGTGGCGGCGGGCAGTGGGTCGGGCCGGTAGTGGCGGCAAGAGCCGTGACTTTCAATCAATTGCAGAAATGTAGGTTCCATGCCCCGATTTTACGACATTTATGGGATGTATTCGCTATCGTAACTTCCGGCGTCCAGCCCCAGCCGGGCGCGGATTTCACCCAGCAAGCCGGGCAGAAGTTCAGCGTAGTCGGGCGCGGCGCTGGAAACATCCAGGCGCAGCAGGCGCTCGGGCGTCAGGCCCGACAACCAGTCGTTGAGAAAATGTTCGATGAGGGGTAAATCGGCGGGGCGGGCGATGTTGATGCGCTGACGGCGGCTCAGCCTGGCGCGAATCAGCTCGGGCGGCGCTTCCAGCAAAATGAAAAGTTCCGGCGCTGGCAGAAATTCGCGGGCGAGGGCGTACAGCCTGCGGCAGAGTTCGGCTTCTTCTGGCGGGAGCAGGCCGCGGGCGGCGAACAGGCGCGTGAAAACGTGGTAATCCATGTCCAGCCCACCGTCCAGCACGGCGACTTTTCCGGCCTGGCGCAGGCTGGCTTCCTGCTCGGCGCGCAGCAGCAGATAATCCACCTGGTTGGCGAGCGCGTAGCGCGTATCCGCCGCGAGCAGGGCCTGGAAGGGGCGTTCGGCGTGTTCTTCCAGCGCCAGCGCGAAGTCGCCACTTTTTGCCAGGGCGCGCGCCAGGGTGGTTTTTCCAACGCCGCTGCTGCCGATGAGGGAAATTAATGGAGACATTTTTAGTGGGTTTGGCCCGAATTTGAATCCACCATCAGGCTGGATTCGTCCACCGCCTCGAAGTCGTTTCCGGTCAGCGCGTCGAGGGTGTGCAGCATGTCGTTGTTCCAGTGTTCGTCTGGTGCGCCGGAAACGTACCAGTCGGAGCCGTTGTCGGCCAGGACGATGCCGTAAATTTTCATGGCGCGCAGAATGATTTGCATTTCTGCCGGGTAGCCGCTGATGTCGAAGCCCGCTTTCAGGCGGAAGCGCGCGCCCATGGGCGGAATTCCACTCTGCGGGGCGCTGGTTTGATGGCGGGCGGGCCAGATGTATCCGGCGGTTTGGGCGGCGGTGAAGCGCAGGGCGTGGCGAATTTCTCCGGCGGCGATTTCGTCATAGCGCGCCAGGCCTGGCAAAATGGGCAGCCCGGCAGCGTCAGCGGAGGTCCAGCCATCCGGGCGCAGCAGGTTGTTCGTCAAATTCCAAATGGCGCCAGAGCCTGCGTACCACTGTCCGCCCGTGAAGGAGGCGTCGTAGATTTCATAGAGTGCGCAGTCGTCTGTGTCTATGGTCAGAATATGGTGGTCGGAGCCCCATTCGCGCAGCGGCGAGGCGGGCAGCGGGTACGGGCCCGGGTCAGATTCGGTGGGGTAGTAGAAATTGAAGTTGTAGCTGGTGACTGTCGTGCCAGAAACCAGGTTGTACGGAATGCCGATTGGGCCGCCAGCCCATTCGCCGGAGCCAAAATCCATGTGGAAGCCGGCGCTGCGCCCGATGCTGTTAACCCACGCATCCGAATTAGCGTCCAGCGGCAGTTGGTCAATCGGCGTGTTCCAGAAATTATCGGCGGGAAAAAGCGGGCAGCCACCCAGGGTGGGGCTGTCGCTGCCGGAGGCAATGATGGGCAAATAAAGCGGCGGATGGCTGGGCGGCGCGAGCGCTTTGGCTGTCACCGCCAGGCTGATGAGCGCGCAGCCCGCCAGCAGCAGAAAAAGCGCCGCCCTCCAGCGCCTAGCCATACGTCACACGATTGCGGCCACTTTCTTTGCTGGCGTACATTAATTTATCAACCCGCTGGATGAGGCTGGCCACACTGTCGTCGGGCTGAATCAGGCTGACGCCAATCGAAACGGTGACGTTCACCTGCTGGCCGGAGAGCAGGTCGATGTGTGAGCGCTCGATCAGCGAGCGCAGTTTATTGGCTGCGGCGGTCAGCTGCAAGCCGTCCACATCATCGAAAATGAGCACGAATTCTTCGCCGCCCCAGCGGGTGGCGCTATCGTTTTGGCGTACATTGGCGCTGAGGGTGTTGGCGACCATGCGTAAAACTCGGTCGCCAACCTCGTGGCCGAAGGCGTCATTGACGGTTTTGAAATGGTCAATATCGAGCATGGCAACGCCAAAGCGTTGGCGGTCCTGCTGGTATTCGAGCAGGGCGGCGTTCAATTTGGTCTCCGCCAGGCGGCGGTTGCCGATGCCGGTCAGGGCGTCCGTCAGGGTGGTTTCCTGCAGTTTGCGGATGCGGTCGCGCGCCTTGAATAATTTGCTGTTGTTGCTGAAAATTTCCACCGCGCCGATAACTTCGCCATCCTCGCCATAAATGGGCGAAGTGCGAACCAGCACCGGTACGCGGTGTCCATCGGCGTGGCGCAGGTAGACTTCGGCCTCCTGGTGGCTGCCGGTTTCCATGCTGCGCGTCAGCGGGCAGGCGTCCAGGCATAATTCATGCCCATTCTCGGTGCAGTGATTGAGTAGATTATCGCGGCAGGCGCGCCCAATCACTTCGCTGGCTTTGTAGCCAGTAATATTTTCCGCGCCGCGATTCCAGTAGGTGATGTTGCGGTCACGGTCGGCAAAATAAACGCCATCGTAAAGATTATCCAGTAAAAGTTGGTAAAAATCCTTGGTTAGGTGCATGAACTCTGGTCTCCTGATGTGCTTATCTTATTCCGTAGACGCCGCCGCATACTTACAATTCGATTTCAGAAATTTTTTCAATCAGGGCCTGGTAGCCGCGCGCGGCGTCTTGCAGTTCGCTCAGCGGCAGACATTCATCGGTGGTATGGGCATCTTCTTCGCGCCCCGGGCCGAATCCGAGCGTTGGAATGGCGGCCATCCCGGCAGAGTAGGCGGCGTTGGTGCAGAAGCGATAGGCTCCCGTTTCGCCGGGCAGATTGACAGCGGAAAGCGCCTCCTGCGCGGCACGAATCAGCGGGTGGTCTTCGGGCAGTTCCCAGGCCGGGAAAAATTTCTCGCCCCGCAGCGTGATTCCGGTATAGGTAATGTGTTCTCCCTGAGCGATTTCGGCATTAAATTCCACCCCGCCGAGCGCCGGGTGCGCCAAAATGAGCGCCAGCACACTTTGGGGTGTTTCCCCGGGCAAAAGCCGGCGGTCGTAGGTGACGCGGCAGCGCGAGGGCACCACTGAATAACTGGGGTACGGCTCGGAAATGATGTCGGTCAGCGTTTGCAGCGCCGGGCCGAGCAGCGGATGCGCTGGCATGGGCAGGGTTTCCATGGCGGCGATGACTTTCGTCATGGCGTGTACCGCGTTTTTGCCCATTTGCGGCGAGGAAGAATGCGCTGGTTTGCCAATCGTCTCCAGTTGAATTTCGGCGCGTCCGCGTCCGCCGCGATTGACGCGCAGATTGGTCGCCTCGCCGATGATGACGGCATCTGGCCGGATGGCCTCGACCACGCTCTTCAGGCTGACGCCTTCCATCACTTCCTCCATTACGGTTGCCGAAAGCGCCACCCGCCCGCGCAGCGTGGCCGGATTCAGGTTGGCGATGGCGCACAGCATGGCCGCCAGAGCGCCTTTCATATCCGCCACGCCGCGCCCGTAGAGCCGCCCGTTTTCCACTTCCGCGCCAAAGGGGTCATGCTGCCAGCCGGGGCCGGGCGCAATGCCGACTGTGTCGCAGTGCGCGTCCAGCAGCAGGGTGGGGCCGGGCCGGGCGCCCTCCAGGATGCCAATCACGGAGCCGTTTTCGTCCACGCTGGCGTGTGAAAAACCGTTGGCGAGCATTTCATCCAAGATAAACTGAGCGACTATGTTTTCTTCCCCGCTCAGGCTGGTGGTGCGAATTAGTTTTTGTGTAAAAGCCAGTAAACGCTCGAAGTTCATTTTTCCTCCTAAATTTCCACCTGGATGCTGCTGCCGCTTTCGTAGCGGCGCAGGCCGAGGTGAAAAATTGTGATAGCGACAGCCAGCAGGGCCAGCGCACCGACCATTAATTGGGCCAGTGCCTGCCAGGTGAAAGCGATGGCGAAGGAGGCTGGCACCGCGCCCATCAGCGCGGCGGGGATGAG
>JAVHNW010000032.1:0-1115 GCA_036169755.1 bacterium
GCAGGTCTTCTGGGGCGGGAGCAATGCGGGCGTGGACTACCAGAACGTCAGGTCTTACCGTGCCCAGCGTATCGCGCAGGGTTGTCCAGTTTGTAGCCAAGCTGGACAAAATTATGTCAGTGCGCTGGAGAAACGGCGGTTGGATGTTGTAGTAAACCATCTCGTGACCGTCCCCAGCCAGAATAATGGAATATTTTTCGGCCATTATTTTTCCTGCTCTGGCTGGTTGATGGACGAGTACAGGTCGCCCAGGTTCAGCGTCAGAACCTGGTCAATGACCAAGCCGCCCGCAGGTTCGAGGGCAAGGTGAATCTTGCCGTACTCGTCCAGCGCCGCAATCAGGGTCGCCGGATTGACAAACATGCCCGGTGCAAGTTCGACTGGCTGCGTTGGCACGTCCAAAACAATCACCGAGTTGCTGGTCGCGCTCTGGGCGCTGGCGAACATTTGTTCGTTGCTGGATGAGCTTGCAGGCAGTTCCTGATAGCGGAAGGTCTGCGGCACGAGCAGGACGCGCAAGCCTGTAACTGCGATACGGGCAACAGGAGCGTCCAGCGGCTGGGGCGTAGGCGTGACCGGCGCGCCAGGAGTGGGAGCGGCAGCGTAGGGGTCTACGGCGGCGGACACGCCGGAGGGCGCGGTTACCTGGCTGGCGGAAAACATGTTCTTGATTACGTCTGGCGATAACATGCCTACAATCATGACCGTCTGCCCTTCGCGTACCAGACCGGCTACGCCAGACGACAGAGAAACCTTGATGGCAACTGCCACATGACCAGGTTCGAGCTGGGACGGAATACCAGAATTGGCAGTTTCGCCCAACACGGAAGTCGTGATAAAGTCGCCCTTGGCGCGGCCTACCGTCAACATTTTTCCCGCCAGCATTTCCACGCTGCGAATAGCATCCTTCGGGACTCCCCCAGCGGGGACACTGACGGTTTCGACCAGGTCAGCCGTCAGCAAAGTGCCGGGAGCCATAGATTCCTTGGCCACCAGGATTGGGGTCGGGCGAATGGTGGTAGCAAGGAGCGCGATAACAGCCGCGCCAATCACCAGGGCAAAAACAATTACGAACAAGGGGGAACGCTTTTTACTTTCCATTTTGAATCTCCTTT
>JAVHNW010000032.1:1215-6309 GCA_036169755.1 bacterium
AAAACAATTACGAACAAGGGGGAACGCTTTTTACTTTCCATTTTGAATCTCCTTTAGTGAACAAGTGAATAATTTTTGGGGTTCCGGGGTATATTCCGGCATTTCAAAGCCTGCTGCCTTCGTTTTCATTCTCTCGGCAAGCGCAATCACAACAGCCAGAGAATTGCCACTCTCCGCATACTTATCTTTCAGCTCATAGTAGAGTTCGTTTAGCGATAGCGAAGAAATTATCTCGGCGTTGATTCTTGGCATCTCTGCCAACATCCTCGGTGACGAGAGCGCGCCGATACGATTTGCTACCCGCCTGACGACTGTCATTGGAACTTGCAGCAGGCGGGCCGTTTGCCGGAGATAGAACTCGCGCTCTATCATAGGCTCTCCCTTTTTTGCCGATGTTTCGCCTCCTTTACTCGGCGGGACGCTTGACAGTCTTTCTGCGGGACGTTCGGCAGGCTTTTCTCAATGAACCCGGCGGCTAACAGATTGCGCTCAATCCGATTTAGGTTGACACCATTACGGGACAAGACCGCCGTCAGCGCGCGCCGCAGGTTGGGCATGGAAGCTGATTCGATGTAACGGCGGGATTCCTCGTCACATTCTTCGTAGATGGCGGAGGGATAAAAGAAAAGCGTAAACTTCAACTCACGCTCCACTTCGGTCGGGTCCGCGCCCAACACGCGGGCAATGGCATTGATGTAGACATCTTTGACTAACATGCTTTTTTCTCTCTCCTTTTTTCTAATTGAGCGCCGCTACAATGGCCTCGTCAGATGGTTCGTCAATTGAGACTAATAGCGGCTGTATAAGCGCTGGTTCCAAGTCCAACACATCCATGCTGTAGCCGAGCTTGGCAATCGCCATCGTGCGCGGGATGCGCGCCAGGTAACGCTTGTATTCAGTGTTCACGATGCCTTTCTCTGACCTGCCCAGGTGCGGCAGGACGACATCGCGGTCTTTGCCGTCCTTCGTCTGAAAAACAAACAGGTTGGCGCACGAGGCCAGAATCCCAGGCGGAAGCTCGGAAGCAGTCTGGCCCATCAGGTGCAGAAAAACGAAATACTTGCGCCCGTCTCGCCACATTGTTTGAAATATCTCCGCCACAGACGAACCGCCTTTTTTATCAGAATCAGACGCGGCAGAACCGCCAACTCCAGAAAGCACCTTGTTAGCCTCTTCAAAGAAAATCTGGAGAGGTGGAAAATACTTCCCCGACAGGCTTTCCCGACGGCGGACAACAGCGTCCAGGTAGATGATGACCGCCATCAATGAGAGCAGGGCTGACTTGGCAAACTCGTCCATTTCGCTGCCGCCCTCGATTACTGTCACTCCCCATCGGTCGTTTTCAGGGCCGAGCAATCCCAGGTCTTCCACAGCCACAGAGTCGTCACCGGGGCCGTATTGCGCCTGCATTGACTCAAACTGGTCGAGCCGCAACAGCACACCTTCCAGGCTGGTTCGGCTGGCTTGGTCTTTGTTTGCCGTAACTTCGTCATAGTATTCGCGCAGCAGCGTCAGCCAGTCGTTCACACCAATTTGCTTACTGCGATAAATCGCCAGCTTTTGCTGCGCTTCAGAGTCAAGATTTGCGGTGTCAATTCCTTCGGGCAGGCCCAGCGCGGCAGCCTCGGCAGGACTCAGTGATAAAAGCCGTTTCATCCGAGTCACGAGTCCACTGCGTTTTTGCGCCAGGTTTTCGATAGATACGGCGGGGTTTCGCTTGGGGCTTTTGCCATCATCGCTCAGTGCAGCCTGATTCGCCTTTGCGAGTTTGGCGATTTGCGCGTCAAGCGCTTCTATTTTTTTGCCGTAGTACGTTTTGACGCCGAAAACGAGCACGCCCTCGCGGCTGTACAGCTCGGTCAGTGCGCGCCGCATAAATCCGAGCTGGCGCGCTCCCATCTGACCAGCGTTGGCAAAGAGTTCAGAGAGCAAGGATGCGTAGCGACCTGGGTCAATTCGCTGCGGGACTTGGAGAAAATTCCAGCGCAGCGGGCGGGACGCTCTTGGCTGCAACTGGCGAATGTCCACCCTACCCTCCAGACCAGGCCATTTGAGCGCCTTGCGCCAACCCTGGCCGAAGTCCAGCACGATGGTGCGAAAGTGCCAGGCTACCGTAGTTCCATGCGCCAACGCTTCGGCGGCAACCGTTTTCCCAAAACCAGAGTCGCCAAGGAACGCTGTGTGAAAGTGGCGCTCACGCGACAGGCGCAGCATGGCAGTGGTCAATTCGCCATTCTCCACAGACCACTGACGCCCCAAAGAGACATCGCCGGGCATATCGGGGAAAAAAGCAAAGTTCGGGGTTTCCTCTTGCGTGGTTTGTGCAGTACCCTGTTCAAAAACTCCCGGCGATGTATAAGACGCCAGTTGAAGCATGGTCAGCAGAGTTGAGTCCATGTAGCCAGAGACTGCGCCGGGAATGACCTCAACGCGCGTGCTCGGAGTCCAGGCGCGGGCGTGCGCTCGGATGTAGGTTTCTTCGTCATCCGTCAGCGTGCGGCATTGCACGCCGGTTACCACCTCCTCTGTCCCCTGAAACGCCTCAGGGATAAGCCCCATCATGGCCTGTAAGCCTCGCTCGGTGGATGTCAGCGCGTACAGGTCGGTGTAGTACGCGCCCTCCTGGCTGGCCGTCATGAGAAGTTTCTGCTGTGTTCGCATGATTTGCGTAATCAAAATGGCGGGGTCGTTCTGCCATTGCGCTGAGTTGCCCATTGAGAACGATGGCGCAACTCCAACTGCCAGGCCGTTGCTGGCAGTGCGGCCAATGCCATCCGACCAAGATTGACTGGATGCAGTCGTGTGGCCCTGGCTGGAAGTATCACCAACAGATGATGATGTTCCATGCGAGACGCTATCCGCAACCGAGTCACTGGCTGACCACGACTCCCCAAACGATTCTCCCTGCGATGCGCCTTGAGACATGCCCTGCGTGGTGCCGTGCGAAGTGCCTACGGCGTGCGCGCTGCCAGACATGCTGCCGGTCATCGTGCCGTCCGTTGAGCCTTGACTCCAGCCCGACATGGAAGCATCCGTAGCTGACCAGTTGTGGCTAACGCTGCCACTGGCCACAACTGCGCTGACGCCAACGTTCCAGCCCCAACCAGACGAGTCAGAGTGCGCGGTGGAGCCGCTCGTGCCACTTGAGTCACTATGCGACTCGGACGATGACGTGGAATGCGAGTCGGTATCTGTAACTGATGTCCCGTCCGATGTGCCACTACTCAGCCCTGTGGACGTGCCGCTGCTAACAGAGTGCGACCCGCCCACCGATGTAGTGTGACCAACGGTGTGCGCGGTTCCGTCTGAGATGCCAGAACCAACAGAGTGCGCTTGTCCAGTCGAATCCGCCAGCCCCGTACCTGTTCCATAACTGCGGGATGCTGAATCAGCCAGAGCGCCCGACAGCATAGCGGGCAGGCTTACGCCAAAGTTGGCCGAGCGAATGCCCTGCTGCTGGCTGGCCCAGACACTGGTTTCCTGCGCGATGCCGGTTAGCATTTTTGTAATTGCGTCAATCGGCACATGGTAAGCCAACGCCATAAGTACAAAGTCCTCGCGCAAGGCGGACATACCACGATACAGAATTTCATTTTGTTGCATGGAGTAGCCCTGCGAGGCCTGGTCGCCAGCAGTTAGCGGATTTTGCGTTGCGCGCGGGCTGCGCGAGTTCTCGCGCGGGTCGGGATGCCCCACCGCCACCAGCGCGTGAGGCATGGATTCGAGCGAGGTGTACACCCAATTTCCCAGCCGGGCCGAGAGTTTATCCAGTCTTAGCTGGCGGTATCCAGCCTTTAGGGCAGCTTCCAGCAGACTCAAGTCACGAGATGACGCGCTTACGGCTTCATCCAGCGTAGGCGCAAATGACGAAACGCCGTAGCACTGGACAATACCCAGCGGTGGGTCGCCAAATACACCAGCCGCCAGGTAGACCATATTCACCTGCGCCCCGGCCATACCACGCAAAACAGCGCGCATTTTTTGAAGGAGTCCGGCATCTGAACTCGCCTCCAGCGGCAGGAATTTCAGCAAAAGAAGGCGCACGACGCGGTATCCATCGTATGTCCTTCCGCCCTCGGTTTCAGTTAGTTTGAACCAAAGGTAGTCTGTTTTTTTCTCAGCGGCGCTTGGATTGATGGCGTCTGTGCTGTCAATAAACGTGATTCCAGAACCGCGTACCTGAAGGTCTGCGGGGATGGCGAGGGTGGCTGTTTGTCGGTTCAGCCAGGCAGGGACAAGCTCTTGAATTTTCTTTATCATGGCAATTCCACATCCGCTCACAAATCTTTTTGCGGGCAGGTGTCGAAGCGCATAGAGAGAGACTTGGCCCCGCACCACCGGTTAGGTGGTGCGGGGGTATTACTTATCCCCAGCTAAGACCGTCAATTTCCTCCATGAGGGAGTTGACGGACATACGCATGGGAGCCTGACCCTCCAAGATTCCTTTGACAGAATCGTAGGAGTCAGACTTACGGAGAGCGCCGTAATCTACATCGAGTCCAAGGGACTCAAGGTAGGCTGCGGTGCGGGGTTCGATGTTGCCCAGAGAGAACCCGGAGCGAAGAAACTCATGGCAGGCTAAGGCGTCAGGGTCAGTCCTCAGCCAGTCTTGCAGCCGCTGCCAAGAGGTGGAAGCTTCGTACCCGTCGCCATCCCAACCGGGAAGGGCGTTGCGATACGCCAACACGACTTGGAACGCCTCGTGGGCGTCTTCCACGGTGATACCGCGGATAGCTGCGAAAACGATTTCCCCCCTTACGGGAGGGAACTGCAAGTAGATGGATGTGGACATGGTTGACCTCCTTAGTGGTCAGTGGGTGGGATTACATGACGCCGAACGAATCGTCGTCGAATGTGGGTACGTTTGGTTCTTCTTCGTTACTACCGCGCAAAGCGGCGGGCAAGACAGCGGGAGCAAGAGCGCGGGTACGCATGACGTAGGCAAATGCGTCCCCAGCCTTTCCACTTTTCAGTAGTCGGGTAAAGACTGTGATTTGAAAAGTGAACAGGACTACCAAAACGATTGCCATAACAGCGGCGATGAACGGGATAAGGTTCGGCATGGTATTTTCTCCTTGTGTGTGTGGGGGTTGG
>JAVHNW010000033.1:0-25321 GCA_036169755.1 bacterium
TGCCGCGCGGCTGGCAAAAACCATCAGCGGTGTTTCACCTGGCGGGAATTGTCGGTTTTCCGGCCTGCCAGGCGGTAGGCCGTCAGGCGGCCTGGCGCTACAACGTTGACGCGGCGAAAAATGTTTTCGAGCAGGCGACCAGCCTCGGCGCGGAAAAATTTATCTACGCCTCCACCTACAGCGTGTACGGCACGCCGGAGGGCGATTCGCCGCTCAACGAGGCCTCCAGCCTGAATCCAGAAACCTTGTACGCGGAAACGAAGGCTGCCGCCGAGTCGTTTTTGACGACTGCCGGGGCGGTGATTTTTCGTCTGCCAAGCGTTTTTGGCCTTTCGCCGCGCACCCGTTTCGATTTGACAGTGAATCAATTTGTGTTGGATGCGTTTTTGCGGCGCGAGCTGTTGATTTATCAGCGCGGTTACTCGCGCTCGTTTGTGCATGTGCTGGACGTGGTCAACGGTTTGCTGCTGGGCTTGAACGCGTCCAATAGTATTTACAATTTGGGCAGCGAGGCGGGCAACTATACCAAGGATCAGTTGGTCGCTTTTGTGATTAAACGCTTGCCAGAGACGATGGTGCAATATAAAAACCTGACCTTTGGCGGTGATCGGCGCGATATGCCGCCGATTTCTTTCGAGAAAATTCGGCGCGAATTGGGGTTCAAGGTGACGCTCAGCGTGGATGATGGTGTGCGCGAGCTGGTCAATGCCCTGCGCCTGGGGCTGATTCGCAATCCGCTCGACGAGCAGTATCGCAACGCGCGTTTTATCGTGCAATAAAGCCAGGGTTCGCTCAACATTAAAGGAGAAACGATGATGGAAAATTTTTGGCAAGGCAAACGTGTGATTGTTACCGGCGGGTCGGGCTTTCTCGGCTCGTTCGTGACCGAAAAATTGACGGCGCGTGGTGTGACAGAAATTCTCATCCCACGCATTGAAAATTACAACCTGATTGAGCGGGACGACATTCGGCGCCTGTACGTGGAAGCGCTGAAGCCCGCCGCCGAAATCCCGGCTCACCTGAAGGCCACCGCCTTTCAACCCGTCAGCGCTGCCGCCGCGCAGCCGAAAAACCTGGTCATCATTCACCTGGCCGCCAATGTGGGCGGAATTGGCGCCAACCGCGAACACCCCGCCGAATTTTTCTACGACAATCTGATGATGGGGACGCAGTTGATGCACGAAGCCTGGAAGCTGGGCGTGGGCAAATTCACCGCCATCGGCACGGTTTGCGCCTACCCCAAATTCACCCCCGTCCCTTTCCGCGAGGATGACCTGTGGATTGGCTATCCCGAAGAAACCAACGCGCCCTACGGCCTGGCAAAAAAGATGATGCTGGTGCAATCGCAGGCCTACCGCGACCAGTACGGCTTCAATTCCATTTTTTTGCTGCCGGTCAATCTCTACGGCCCGCGCGATAACTTCAACCCGAAATCATCGCATGTCATTCCGGCGCTGATCCGCAAAGCCGTTGAGGCGCAGGAAAGCGGCGCGAGGGAAATTGTCGCCTGGGGTGACGGCTCGCCGACCCGCGAATTCCTCTACGTGGAAGACGCCGCCGAGGGGATTGTGACTGCCAGCGAGCGCTACAACGCCTCCGAGCCGGTCAATCTCGGCTCTGGCTACGAAATCTCCATCAAAGACCTGACGGAGATGATTATCAAAATGGTCGGCTTTGAGGGCCAACTGCTTTGGGATACCGAAAAACCCAACGGCCAGCCCCGCCGCGGGTTGGACGTTTCCCGCGCCAGAGAGCGTTTCGGCTGGAGCGCCCAAACCAAATTTGAAGACGGAATGCGCCGCACGATTGCGTGGTTTAAGGCCAATCGGGAGAAAATTCGCTAGTCGAAAAGCCGCAATCCAAAAATTGGCGACTGAATACGCAAAATTATGAACGAACCCACAACCGTTTACATCAAACCGACCACTGGTTTCGCCGCGCTCAACCTGGGCGATTTGTGGCAGTACCGCGAGCTGGTGCTGTTTATGATTTGGCGCGACATCATGGTGCGCTACAAACAGACTGCGCTGGGCGCCTTGTGGGCAATCATCCAGCCGGTGATGAACATGCTGGTTTTCACCTTTCTGTTTGACCGCATCGCCAAAGTGCCGATTGACGGCAACATTCCCTATCCGCTTTTTTCATTTGCCGCGCTGCTGCCCTGGGGCCTGTTCTCCACCGCGCTCAACACCGCCAGCCGCTCGCTGACCTCCAACCACAACATGATCAGCAAAACCTACTTTCCGCGGCTGGTGCTGCCGATGGCCTCGGTGCTCAGCGGGCTGGTGGATTTTGCCATCGCCTTTGTAATTTTGATTGGCATGATGATTTACTTTGGCGTTGCGCCTACCGCGCACATTTGGTGGGCGCTTCCGATCTTTCTTCTGCTGACAATCATCACCGCGCTGGGAGTTGGCCTGTGGCTGTCGGCGCTCAACGTCCAATACCGCGACATTGGCTATGCCCTGCCTTTCCTGACCCAATTCTGGCTCTTCGCCACCCCGGTGGCCTACTCCTCCAAAGTGGTTTCCGGCGCCTGGCAATTTCTCTACTCGCTCAACCCCATGGCGGGCGTAGTCAACGGATTCCGCTGGGCGCTGCTCGGCATCGGCACCGGTCCCAGCCTCGAATTGTGGATTTCCATCGGCATCTCGCTCGCCGTTCTCATCAGTGGGCTGATTTATTTTCGCAACATGGAACGCACTTTCGCCGATACGATTTAGCCCGGCGCCCCACTTTCCCATTCCCCCAAATTTCCCCCATGACCATTGCCATCCGCGTAGAAAACATCAGTAAAAAATATAAAATTGGCGCTGCGCCAGGAAAATTCCGCTATGGAATGCTGCGCGACCAGATTTCTGCCCTGCCGCGCAAACTTTTCCGCCGCGAGGAAGGCCAGGCGGGCGTCAACTACATCTGGGCGCTGAAGGATATTTCCTTTGACCTGGAGGAAGGCCGCGTGCTGGGCATCATCGGACGCAACGGCGCGGGAAAATCCACCCTGCTGAAAGTTTTATCGCGCGTGACCGAACCCACCCTGGGCCAGGTCGCCGTGCGTGGACGGGTCGGCTCCCTGCTGGAAGTCGGCACCGGTTTCCACCCCGAACTGACCGGGCGCGAAAACATCTTCCTCAACGGCGCCATCCTCGGCATGAAACGCGCCGAAATTGCCGCCAGGTTTGATGAAATTGTCGAATTTTCGGAGGTCGGCCAATTTATTGACACCCCCGTCAAACGCTACTCCTCCGGCATGTACCTGCGGCTGGCCTTCGCCGTTGCCGCCCACCTCGAACCCGAAATCCTGGTGGTGGACGAAGTGCTGGCAGTTGGCGATGCCGAATTCCAGCGCAAATGCCTGGGGAAAATGAACGATGTCGCCGCGCAGGGCCGCACGGTGCTTTTCGTCAGCCACAACATGAGCGCCATTCTGCGCCTGACTCAGGAAGCCATCGTCATTCAAAAAGGCCAACTCGTCAAACGCGCGCCCACCCCCGCAGCGGTGGATTTTTATCTCGCCAGCGGGCAGGCCCAGGCCGGAGAGAGAATCTGGCAGGCGGAGGATGTTCCCGCCGCCTCGGCCCCGTTCCGCCCGCTTTCGCTACGGGTGCGCGACCCGCGCGGAGTGGTGGCGGATAGTTTTCGCTCCACCGAGGCGCTGACCCTGGAAATGGAATATCGCCTGACGGCGCCGATCACCGGCCTGCGCGTGGGCATTTACCTCAGCACGGTGCGCGGCGAATATATTTTCACCTCCTTTGACGTGGACCAGCCCGACCTGTACGAAAAATATTCCACCCGCCCGGCGGGGCATTACCTCTCGCGCTGCCAAATCCCCGCCGATTTGCTCAACGAGGGCCGCTTCATTTTGGGCGTGAACGCCAGCGCTTTTGGCGTCAAACGCTATTTTATGGATGAAAACGCCCTGGCCTTGACGATTGACTCGATGGGCGCGCCTGGGATGCAGTGGGCCGAGCCGCGTCAGGGGCCGCTGCGCCCACGCCTGGCCTGGACGATTGAAATGGCCGAATAAAAAATAAACAAGGCAAGACCGCTGTCTACGGGTTCCTTGTGTGCAAATTTACATTCCCCCATGACCCTCAAAGATTTTCTTTCCCAAATTCCCTACTCTGCCGATGTGTACGATGCGCTGCGCCGCAGCCGTCCGCGCACCCGCTACAACCTGGAGCAGCTGCGGGCGCATTTGCCCGCCGCCGTGGAACAGGCGCGGCCTCTTATCGCCGAGGCGGCGCGCGATTTTCAAAGCGGCCAACTGAAAAATGGGAAACCCAAAAAACTGCTCCTCTTCGCCAGCCTGCATTATTGGGTGGAACAGGCGGCTGTCCTGGCGCTGACTCTGCGCGGCATGGGGCACGAGGTGACGATTGCCTACCTGCCCTACGGCGATTGGCGCAAACAGGTCAATGCCTTTAATTTGCGCCGCCAGGATTTGTACACGCGCCGGGCGCTGGCCCCGCTGAAGGGGCTGGTCAAAACCATCTCGCTGCTCGATGTCGCCGCGGGCGAGGCGCTGCCTGCCGCGCTGGAGCAGGCGGTTGAAACCGTATCCGCCTACGATGCGATGTACACCAATCAGGAAGAAAATGTGGATAGAAACGGGACTCTCTACCGGCTGCGACTCGCCCGAAACCGGCAGGCGGCCAGGGCGGCGCTGCGCCTCTTGACCAAATCCCGCCCCGACAGCCTGCTCATCCCCAACGGGACGATTACCGAGTTGGGCGCGGTCTACCGCGTGGCGCGGCAGCTCCAAATTGACACGGTCACCTACGAATTTAATGACCAGCGCGAACAGGTTTGGATTGCCCGCAACGAGGAAGTGATGCGCCAAAACACAGACGCGCTGTGGGCGGCGCGCGGCGGTCAGACGCTTTTGCCCGAAGAGCGCGAAAAAATTGAGGCGCTGGAGGCGGCCCGCATGGGCGGGCGGACTTTTGGCAAATCGGCGCGCAAGTGGCAGGATGTGGAAAGCGTTGGCGGCGAGAAGATGCGCGTTGACCTGGGGCTGGACTCGCGCCCGGTGGTTTTACTGGCGACCAACGTGCTGGGCGACAGCCTGACTCTCGGACGAAATATTTTTGCGGCCTCGATGGCAGAATGGCTTGCGCGCACGGCGCAGTTTTTCGCCGGGCGCAATGACGCGCAGCTGCTGATTCGCATTCACCCCGGCGAGCGGCTGACCCATGGCAAATCCATGGCAGACGTGGTGCGCGAGGCGCTGCCGCAGCTGCCAGAAAACATCCGCGTGATTGGGCCGCTGGAAAAAGTGAACACCTACGATTTGATGGAAATTGCCGCGCTGGGGCTGGTCTACACCACCACCACCGGCATGGAAATGGCGCTGCGCGGCCTGCCGCTGATTGTCTGCGGCGAGACGCACTATCGGCGGCGCGGCTTTACCCACGACCCGCTGAGCTATGACGAGTATTTTGAGATTTTGGATACTTTGTTATCCGGCCAGGCGGCCAGGCGTCTCACCGCGGCCCAAATCGAAAGCGCCTGGGAATACGCCTACCGCTTCTTTTTTGAATATCCCTTGCCCTTCCCCTGGCGGCTGATGCACTTTTGGCAGGATTATGAAAGCTGGCCGCTTGGCCGGATTCTCTCAGACGAGGGCCGCGCCGAATTTGGGCAGGCTTTCGATTACCTGGCCGGGGAAGCGCTCAAATATTAACTGCCGGGCGTTGACTCAGGAAAATGAAAATGACCAATACCAAACAAAAAGTACGCGAGTTTTACGATGAAATTGGCTGGCAGCAGGAAGCGGACGGGAATTATCAGAACGCCCGCTACGAAGACCTGCGCCCGGTTTCGGCGGAATACATCCACCGGACGCGGCTGCGCGTTAACCAGGGTTTAATGCCAACGGGTAAATTTTTACTGGACGCCGGTTCCGGCCCGGTGCAATACGATGAATATCTGACCTATTCGCAAGGCTACGAAAAGCGCGTCTGCCTCGACATCTCGATTCAAGCCCTGCGCGCAGCCCGCGAGCGGATTGGCGAGCATGGCCTGTTCGTGGTTGCAGACGTGGCCCATTTGCCCTTCAAGGCAGACGCTTTTGATGGCGTGGTTTCCATGCACACCATTCATCACCTGGCGCTGGAGGAGCATCCCCGCGCCTATGGCGAACTGTACCGGACGTTGAAACCGGGCCGGACAGGAGTCGTTGTCAATGGCTGGCACGAACCGCCGCTGATTCGCGCCGCCGAGCCGCTGATTGGGCTGATGCGCCGCCTGGCGGGCAAGGGCGCCAAAAAGAAAAAAGACTGGCTCAACGCCGAAGACCCGGAAGGCACGTTTATTGCCAAACTAACCCCGCAATGGCTCAAGCGCGAAATTGCCAGCAAAATTCCGCTGGAAATTCGCCCCTGGCGCAGCCTTTCCACCCGCATCTTGCGCTGGTTCATTCATCCGCGCCTGGGAGGCAGGCGGTTGCTCCAGTTTGTTTTTTGGCTGGAAGGCGTTTTCCCCACGTTTTTTGCCGAAAACGGTCAGTACCCGATGATTGTGATGAAAAAGCCGAAAAACGAGATGGGCGGAAATTTTCACACAAGCGTTTGACCCTGCCCCCCAAAGACGCTACAATCTGGACAGACTAGATGGAATTTTGGAAAAAACATGTATCATTTCTGGGTCAAAAGTAAAAAGTGGCGCAACCACTTTTTACTTTCCATTTTTTAGGAGCGCTCATGGACTGGACACAAAAAACTGTACTCATCACCGGCGGAACAGGCTCGTTTGGCAAAAAAATGACCAAAACCCTGCTGGCCGAAAAGAATCCCAAAAAGGTGATCATCTTCAGCCGCGATGAACTTAAACAGCACGAAATGCGCGTGGCTGGCTACAACGACCCGCGCTTGCGCTACTTCATCGGCGACATCCGCGACCGGGAACGGCTCGTCCGCGCCATGCACGGGGTGGATATTGTCATCCACGCCGCTGCGCTCAAGCAGGTTCCCGCCTGCGAGTACAACCCGATGGAAGCCGTCAAAACCAATATCCTCGGCACGGCCAACGTCCTCGAAGCCGCCCTCGATACCGGCGTCAGCAAAGTACTCGCTCTCAGCACCGACAAAGCCGTCAGCCCGGCCAATCTTTACGGCGGAACTAAACTTGTCGCCGAAAAACTCGCCATTCAGGCCAATGCCTACGCCGCCGGAACCGCCACCCGGTACGCCTGTGTGCGCTACGGCAACGTGGTCGGCTCGCGCGGTTCCATCGTCCCGCTCTTCCTCAAACAGCGCAGCGGCGGAAAAATCACCGTCACCGATGAGCGCATGACCCGCTTCTGGCTCTCGCTGGAGCAGGGTGTGCAATTTGTCATCACTTGCATTGAACAAATGGAAGGCGGCGAAGTTTTTGTGCCCAAAATTCCCAGCACCAAGGTGATTGACCTGGCGCGCGCCATTGCCCCCGGCGCAAAAATCGAAATTATCGGCATCCGCCCCGGCGAAAAACTGCACGAAGACTTGCTCTCGGTGGATGAAGCCCGCCACACCATCGAACTCGACAAAATGTTCGTCATCCAACCCGCCGAAGCCAGTTGGTTCGGCTATTCATGGCAAAACAAAGGCCGCGCCCTGCCCGAAGGTTTCAGCTACACCAGCGACCACAACAGCGAATGGCTGGATGTGGAAGGCATTAAGCAATATATCCAACCCTTTGAGGAGTCTTTTGCGGCGGGAACGCTGGAAGGCTGAGAAAATGAGTAGGATGCTGGCAGGGAAGCAAGGATGCAGGTAGAAGGTAGCTATGAAAATCCTCGTCACTGGCGCTTCTGGCCTGTTGGGCCTCAACCTGGCCTTGAAAATGAGCGAGACTCATACCATCCTCGGCCTGGATCGGGGCAAACTGGCGGATACACCCTTTGAGCGCATCCGGGCAGATTTGACTCAGCCGGGGCTTGCCTCCCGTTTTCTCGAACAGATTCGCCCCGATGCGATCATCCACACTGCCGCCCTGGCAAACCTGGAAGCCTGCGAAGCCGACCCGGCGGGCGCGTACCTGCTCAACGCCGAAATCCCTGGTCTGCTGGCCGAAGCCTGCGCCCGCAACGGCATCCGCTTTTTGCACATTTCCACCGATGCGGTTTTTGACGGCGTCAAGGACGGTTTTTACACCGAGGAAGATGCGCCCAACCCGCTCTCGGTCTACGCCCGCAGCAAACTGCTCGGCGAGCAAAACGTCCTGGCCGCCAATCCGCAGGCCAGCGTGGCGCGGGTCAACTTTTTCGGCTGGAGCCTTTCCGGCGCGCGCTCACTTTCTGAATTTTTTTACAACAAACTTTCAGCGGGGCAGCCCTGCAACGGCTTCAGCGATGTTTTTTTCTGCCCGCTTTTTGTGGGCGATTTGACCGAAGCGCTGAGGCGGATGCTGGAAAAAGGCCTTGCGGGGCTGTACCACGCTGTCGGCGGGGAGGCGCTCAGCAAGTACGACTTTGGGGTCCGCATCGCCCGGCAGTTTGGATTCGATGAAGGGCTGATTCGCCCCATTTCGGTTGAGCAGGGCGGGCTGACGGCGCGGCGCTCGCCCAATTTGCGGCTTTCCATCCACAAATTATCCACAGCCCTGGGAGTAGAAATCCCCGGCGCATCCACTGGAATTGCGCAGTTTTATGCACAGGCCCGGCAGGGTTATCCACAGAAAATGCGCAGTTATGAACAGAAATGAATAGGAAAACATGGAATTCAAAATCAACCAACATTTCATTGGCCCCAATCACCCGGTTTATTTCATCGCCGACATCGCCGCCAACCATGACGGCGACCTGGAACGCGCCAAAATGTTGATTCGCCTGGCGAAAGAATCCGGGGCAGACGCGGCCAAATTTCAACACTTTCAGGCGCCGAAGATTGTCTCGGAATACGGCTTCAGCCACATGAACGCCCAGGTTTCACATCAGGCCAAGTGGAAAAAATCGGTGACGCAGGTTTACGCCGAGGCCTCCGTCTCGCGGGATTGGACGCCGATTTTGAAGGAAGAATGCGATCAAGCCGGCATTGATTTTTTCACTTCGCCCTATGATTACGATTCAATTGAACACGTTGACCCGTTTGTCCCGGCCTACAAAATTGGCTCTGGCGAAATTGATTGGATTGAGGCGATGGAACACATGGCTGCCAAAGGCAAGCCCGTGCTGATTGCCACCGGCGCGGCGACCATTGGTGAGGTGCAAAAAGCGGTGCACGCCATTTTGAAAATCAATCCGCAGTTGTGCGTGATGCAGTGCAACACCAATTACACCGCTAGCCCCGAAAATTATGATTACATCAACCTGAACGTGCTCAAAAGCTACGCGGCCATCTTCCCGCAGGTAATTTTAGGGCTTTCCGACCACACGCACGGCAACGCCACCGTGCTGGGCGCGGTGACGCTGGGCGCGCGTGTCATTGAGCGTCACTTCACCGACAGCAATGAGCGCGAAGGCCCCGACCATAAATTTGCGCTCAACCCCGCCGATTGGGCGCACATGGTGCGGGAAACCCGTCTGCTGGAACGCGCCCTCGGCTCGGCGGATAAATTCATCGCCGACAATGAGCGTGATACCAGCGTTGTTCAGCGCCGCTGCCTGCGCGCCGCGCGGGATATTCGCGCCGGGGAAGTTTTCACCCGCGAAATGATTGACGTGCTGCGCCCCGCCACCCCCGGCGCCATCAAACCCGACCAGATTGAAAATGTGTTGGGCACCAAAGCGCTGGCCGACCTGCCGCTGGGCCGGGAACTGCGCTGGACAGATTTGGGCGCGTAAAAACGACCATGAATCGCAAAATTGCGCTTCGGTTGGTTTTATTATGTATAGGCAGCGGAATGGTTACTGTTGCCTTGTTTGCTTTTCAACTGGGCCTGGATAACAATCCAGAATGGGGGGAAAGACGTTTTCAGATTGCTGGTTTGGGTATATTGGTGATTTTCTGGGGGTTATCGTATTGGCTAATGCCGTTAATCTCTCGGAGGCTTTTCTCTGCTGTGAGCGGGTTGATTTTTCTCAGCGAAAAATTTAAGTTGGAAAAAATTACCGCCTGGCCTTTTTTTCAGTTTATCCGTCAGTCTGGCTGTTTTCAAGCTTTTTTGAGACACGGAAAAAATATTTTTCTGGTTTTTCTTGTCATTTTTGCATTTTGGTCGTATTTATGGATTTCCACTACTGGACGTTTGGATCAATGGCCTTCGGGTAAGAATTATTACAATTTGCTTGCCCAGGCATTTCAGCGCGGACAACTTCACCTACTTCTTGAGCCTGCCCCCGAACTTTTATCTCTGGAAAATCCGTACGACTTCCGTAGTCGTGAAAACATTTCCTACCTGTGGGATGCCAGTCTCTACCAAGGGAAATATTACCTGTATTGGGGCCCGGTTCCGGGGTTGATTGGGATGTTGTTTTCGGCGCTTACGTTGCGGCCAGTTACAGACGCTGGTATCGTATTTGTGTTTTTGGTAATGGCTGCTATTTTCAGCGTTTTGCTGTTCAAAGGGGTTTCTCAGGATTTTAAATTTCCATCTTGGCTTTTTTTGGGCGCGGTGATTTCACTCTTGTTCAATGTCCCCGTGTTTTGGTTGCTGGCTCGTCCATCAGTGTATGAAGCATCCATCGCCGGGGGACAAGCGTTTGCCATGGCCGGATTATATTTTGGTTACATGGCTTTGCGCCAGCCATTGGTCAATAATCGTTATTTGTTTTTGACGGGGCTGATGCTTGGCCTGGCAGGGGGGACGCGCATTAACCTTCTGGTTTCTGGTGCAGCCATTGCTTTACTTATTGGCGGGTATCTTTTTTTTAGGTATGCCTGGCAGTTACGTGATATTGTTCCTGCGCTTTTGGCACTTGGTTTGCCTTTAGTCACTGTCTTTACATCGCTTTTGCTTTATAACTATGCCCGTTTTGGTAACGTTTTTGAGTTTGGACATCGTTATCAATTAACAGGCTTGGCCTTGCCAGCAAATTATCAGAACGTTAGCTCTACTCAGTATATTTTGCCAAATGCGTTCACCTATTTTATTCGAATGCCCGCCTTATCTTCCGGGTTTCCCTTTATTACTATCCCTTGGATAAAAGAACAAATGTGGCCCTCTTTTCTTCATCTGCCTGAAAATTATTATTATTCTGAACCAACGGCTGGCATTTTGTTTATTGTTCCTGTGATTGGATTTGCGTTCCTGATTTTACTGAGATTACTTTGGCTGTTTTTGGATGGCGAAATTAATTTTGTCAGCAAAAAGCAACAAGGAGCATCAAAATTAATTTTGTGGTTATTGTTTTCTCTGATAGCGACCGTCGTAACACAAATGTCAATTCTCCTGGTTTTTATTTCAGCGTCCCTTCGTTATCTTTTTGACATAACTCCCTCTGCAATTATATTGTCGGGTATTTTTGTAGGCATTAATCTTGGCACAGTTGCAAAAAAAGCGTATCAGAAAAAATTATTAGGCTTCTCGTGGGTTTTCATCAGCCTATTAACTGCCATCTCAGGAGTATTGGTTGGATTGACTGGCCCGGCAAATCATTTTGCTAAAATTAACCCACATTTATTTGAACAAATTCTTGGTTGGTTTCGCTAATCAGCAAACGCCATTTCGATGGCTGGTTTTCGTTTCGTTTTGTCGCCCGCCTCGCCGCCAGGATAAACCCGTCTATGAAACTCGTCTACTTTTCGCTCGACTATACCCCGCACGACCACCGCTTTCTTTCCGCGCTCTCAGACAGCGAACATCAGGTGTTTTATCTGCGCCTGCAGCGCGGCGAACGTCAGACCGAAGATCGCCCCGTGCCGGAAAACATTCAGATTGTGCCCTGGCCGGGAGGCAAAAAACCTTTCGCCTGGCGCGACCTGCCAGAGCGAGTACTCGATTTTCGGCGGGCGCTGCGTCAAATTCAGCCCGACCTGGTGCACGCCGGGCCGATTCAGAGCTGCGCCTTCATCGCCGCCCTGGCGGGGGCCCGCCCGCTGCTGACCATGTCGTGGGGTTTTGACCTGATGAAGGACGTTCAGCGCGGCTGGGGCTGGCAGTTTGCCACCCGCTACACGCTGCAACATTCCACGTTTTTTACCTCTGACGACCTCGTCACCCGCGAGATAGCCCTCCGCTATGGCATGGATCCGGCGCGGACGGTTGTCTTTCCCTGGGGCGTGGATTTGCGCCACTTTGTGCCTTCAGCCGAACCGCGGCTGGAGGCGCGCCCCTTCACCCTCTTCTGCAACCGCTCCTGGGAAGCAAATTACGGTGTGGATGTTCTCGCCCGCGCCTTCGTCATCGTTGCCCGGCAGCGGGAGGATATTTCGCTTTTGCTTTTGGGCGGCGGTTCGCAGGGCCCGGTTTTGCGTCAGATTTTTGCCAGCGCCGGGCTGCTGGAGCGAGTCGCTTTTCCAGGCCACATTCCCAACCGCGACCTGCCACGCTTTTATCAGATGGCCGACCTGTACATCAGCCCCTCGCACGTGGACGGCTCCTCCGTTTCGTTGATGGAAGCCCTGGCCTGTGGGCTGCCCTGCCTGGTCTCCGACATCCCGGCCAACCAGGAATGGGTGCGGGACGGGTATAATGGCTGGCTCTTCCCCGATGGTGATGCGGAAACCCTGGCCGCAAAAATCCTGCGGGCGATGGAAAAACGTCAAAGCCTGAAGCTGCTCGGCCAAAACGCGCGCGCCACCGCTGAAGAAAAAGCCGATTGGCCCAAAAATGTTCAAACGCTGATGAAAACCTACCGCAGCGTGCTGGAGATGACCCCATGAAAAAAATACTTTTTGCCCTGCTGATTTTTGCCCTGCTGACCGCCTGCGCCCCCGCCGCCACCCCGCTCCCGGCGCAGGAAATTCCCGCTTCGGCCACGCCCGCCCCCAGCCCGATTCTGCCCAGCGCCACGCCGACCAACCCTGCGCCCAGCCTCACGCCTGCGCCCAGCGAGTCGCCCACCGCCTCAGCCTCCCCGGCCTCCACGGAAACCCTCACGCCCGAGGCGAGCGCCACGCCCACAGAATCCATCGGCGAGATGCTCAAAACCCACATCGTTTTTATGCTGATTGACCCGGAAAAAGGCCGCAGCGATGCCTGCGGCGATTTCCGGCTGGAGCCGATTATTTCAAAGCGTTACCGCACCGGCGATAAGGTTCAGGATGTCCAGATTGCACTGAATATGCTCTTCAGCGTGGGCCACCAATACTACGGCGCCTATTACAACGCCTTGTGGAATACGAATTTTGTGATTAATTCCTACACCTACGACCCTTCCATTGAGCGCATGACGATTGATTTTGGCGGCTTTTTCCCCGTCAATCAGATTTCCAAATGTGACAAGCATGGCATTCGGGAACAAATTTGGCGAACTTTTTATTATTATGGCTTCAAAGATAAAACCTTCACCTACAACGGCCATTTTATGATTGACCAACTTTCCCGCTGATGAAAACGCTTGCCATTATCCAGGCCCGCATGGGCTCCTCGCGTTTGCCGGGCAAGGTCTTGCTCGACATCGCTGGCAAGCCGATGCTGCAGCACGTCATCGAAAGGACGCGGCGCGCCCGCCGCCTGGATTCGGTTTTGCTGGCCACCACCAACGACCCCTCCGATGACCCGCTGGTGGATTTTGCGCTTGCGATGGGCGTTCCCCACTTTCGCGGCAGCCCGCATGATGTGCTCGACCGCTACTACCAGGCTGCCAAAGCCCACGCCGCGCAAATCATCGTCCGCATCACCGCCGACTGCCCGCTGATTGACCCGGCACTGATTGACCAGACAATTGCCCTGCTGATTGACCAGGGGGCAGATTTCGCCTGCAACCGCCTGCCGCCGCCCTTTGGCCGCAGTTTCCCGATCGGCCTGGACGTGGAAGTTTGCCGCTTTGCCGCGCTGGAAAAGGCCTGGAGCAACGCCACCGCCGCCTTCCACCGCGAACACGTCATGCCTTTCCTTTACGAAGGCGTAAAATTCAGCGCCGCCGCAGCGGAAACAGCAAACGTGGCGCTCGGCCTTTCGCAGCGAAATTTCCAGATTGCCCAACTGCATCACCGCCCCAATTATGGCTCCCTGCGCTGGACGGTGGATACCCCCGCCGATTTGAGCTTTGTGCGCGAAATTTTTGCCCGCCTGAAGGACAGCCCCGCTTTCACCTGGTACGATGTGCTTGCAATCGTCCAGCGCGAACCCGAACTGGCCCAAATCAACGCCGCCGTCCGCCACAAAACCATGACCGAGGTGGATGAAAGAAGCGTGAAAAAGTAGAAAAGTAGGCAAGTAGAAAAGTAGAATAAAGCATTCCTTCATCCTTCATCTTTCATCTTTCATCCTTTATTTATGCTCACCCTTTTCTCTGCGCCCAAAGCATTCAGCGACCCGCACATCGCCACCATTCAGCGCAACGCCATCACGGCGTGGACGAAACTGCCAGGCGTCAATGTGATTCTGATGGGCGCCGAACCCGGCCTGGCCGAAATTGCCGCCGAATTGGGCGTGACCCAACTGCCAGAAATCCCGCGCAGCCCCAGCGGCGCCCCGCGCATGGACGCCATGTTCCGTCTGGCGCGCCAAACCAGCCCGGCGCCGCTCTACGCCATCGTCAACGCCGACATTCTCCTCTTCGATGATTTTGTCGCAGCGGCCCAAAAAGTTGCCGCCCAAAAAGAAAAATTCGTCCTGCTCGGTCAGCGTTGGGACGCCGACATCACCGAGGCGCTGGATTTTTCCCTCGGCTGGCAGGAAAACCTGCTGGCCCAGGTCAAAACCCGGGGCGCGCTGCATCGCCCCGCCGGGTCGGATTACTTCATCTTTCCCGATTCCTGCTATCGCCAGCTGCCAGCCTTCACCATTGGCCGGGCCGGGTGGGATAACTGGATGATTTACCACGCCCGCAAAAGCGGCTTTTCTGCAATTGACGCCACCGCCGATGTGACCATTGTGCATCAAAATCACGATTACGCTCATCTGCCGGGCGGAAAACCGCATTACGACCACCCCGAAACCGATGAAAACATCCGCCTGGCGGGCGGGCGGGCCATGACTCGTTTCACTCTGCTGGATGCGGACGCCCGCCTCGAAAATGGAAAAATTCTCCCCCAGGCGCTGACCCGCGCCCGCTTGTGGCGGCGCATCGAAGCCTGGCCGCTGCTGAGCCTGGGCTCGCCGCGGCTGTCGAATGCGCTTTGGCGGCTAAAAAAATACCTGAGCCGCTCAACCAAACAGGAAAACCATTAAATGCGAAAAGGCCAAAACCCTGCCAAGTTTGTCCAAACGGTTGCCAAACCGCAGCGCATCACCGCCGCCGTGCTGAACTACATCCCCTTTTTGAGCGGATTTTACGCCGAGGCGCTCGCCGTGCTGCAGCTTTCGCTCGAATCGCTGCGCAATGAGCCCGGCCTGCCCTTTGACCTGCTGGTTTTCGACAACGGTTCCTGCCCCGAAGTGCGCGATTTTTTGATGAGCGAGAAGGAAGCCGGAAGAATTCAATACCTGATTTTCTCCGAAAAAAACCTGGGCAAGGGCGGCGCGTGGAACATAATGCTGGCGGGCGCGCCAGGCGAAATCATCGCCTACGCCGACAGCGACATTCTCTACTCTCCCGGCTGGCTGGCGCGCTCGGTCGAACTGCTCGAAAGCTTCCCTCAGGTGGGCATGGTCACGGCGCGTCCCTTCCGCACCAACCCCGACTTTCACAGCGCCACCCGCGCCTGGGCGCAGGAAAACGCCGCGCTGGAGACGGGTCAACTGATTGGCTGGGAAAACTTCTGGGAGTTCAACCGCTCCCTCGGCCAGGACGAGGCCGAAAACCGGAAAATCTACGCTGAAACGACCGATTGGAAAATGGCGTTTGGCGGGCTGACGGCTTTTGCCGGAGCCTCGCACTGGCAGTTCGTTGCCTACAAAAAACGCCTGGCCCAGTTTTTGCCCTTTGAAATGGACAAACCGATGGGCCAGGTGAAACAGCTCGACCAGCGCATGAACGCCGCCGGATACCTGCGCCTGATGGTTTCTGACCCGCTGGTGATGAATCTTTCCAACAGCACCGAATACGTCCGGGGCCGCCTGGCCGAACCGGCGGCGCGCAAGCCGCTTTTTCAGCGCCTGGTCAATTTCCCGCCCGTCAAAAAAGCGCTCTTGGCCGCCTATGACCAGATTTTTCGATGGTATTACGCCTGACGCCGCCCATGAATAAAACCATTTTTATCTCTGCCGACCACGGCATGGCAATCATTTATTTTCTACAATCCGACCTCGTCCCGCTTTTGCTGGCGGCGGGAGTCAAAATTGTCGTCCTGACCGATGACGACACCCGCGATAAAATCGCCGCCAAATTTGCCCGCCCCGGCCTGATTTTCGAGGGGCTGCGGCTGAAACAGGCGCAAAAATACGCCAGCCAGGTTCAGCCACGCTGGCAGTGGCTGCTGGCCTACCTGCGGCGGGTCGGCGGCTCGCGGCGCATCAACACCCAGGCCATGGACAGCCATATTTGGGAAGTCTGGGCTGAAAATGGCTGGAAATTTCGCCTGGGAATTTGGCTGCCCGCCGCGCTGGCGATTCTGCTGCTGCGGAATTTTTCTGCCGCGCGCCGGGCGCTGCTGCGCCTGCAGACGCGCTTCAGCCCCAACCTCTACGCGGATTTGTTCGAGAAATATCGCCCCGCTTTGGTCGCCGCCTCCACCGCCGGTTGGCGCCTCGACCGCTACCTGCTGCGTGAAGCCCACGCGCGCGGCATCTCAACCCTGGCGGCGATTGTCGGCTGGGACAACTCCTCCAGCTACAACATCCCCGGCGCGCCGATGGAGTACGCCACCTGCTGGTCGGCCCTGCAAAAAGCCGAGCTGGTGCTGGGCTCAGACTGGCCGCCAGAGCGCGTTCACATCGGCGGCATTCCCTCCTACGATGGCTATTTTCGCAAAACCTGGCAGCTGCCGCGCGCTGACTATTTCCGCCTGCACGGCCTGGACGAAAATCGAAAATTGATTTCCTACGCCTGTAGTTTTGTCCATTTTGCCCCCAACTTTCCCAACGTGGAAGCGCTGGCGCGGCTGGTGGCCTCCGGTTCGCTGGCAGAACCGGCGCAGCTGCTGATTCGTCTGCACCCCAGCCACTTTCAGGAGAAACCTGCTATTTTTGCCGAGGAGCGTGAGCGCATTTTCGCCCTCGAAAAACAGTACCCGCAGGTTCACGTCGTGCGCCCGGTGGCGCTGGGCGGTTCGCTTGGCTATTACGGCGGCGAGGACATGGACGAAAAAGCCTCCATGATGGCTCATTCGGATGTTTTGGTGACGGTTTACTCCACCATGCTGGTGGAAACCGCCGTCCACGCCACGCCGATGATTGCCGCCGTGCTGGACACGCCCGGAGGCTGGAACATCCCCGGTAAATTTTCGCTTTCGCTGAAAGAAATCGGCGACTGGCCGACTCATCAGCGTTTTCGCCGGGCCAAAGCCGGGCGCGTGGCAAAAGACGAATCCGAACTGCGCGCGGCGCTGAACGCCTACCTGCAGGACCCAACCCTCGATTCTGACGCGCGCCGCCAATTTGTGGCGGATGAAATCACGTTTGTGGATGGCTCTGCCGGTCAGCGCAGCGCTGAATTTATCCTCAAAATTTTGGGAGCGCAGCCATGAAAACTGCTCTGCTGGTGATCGATATTCAACAGGATTATTTTCCTGGCGGGAAAATGGAATTGGAGGGCGCGCTGGCCGCCGGGCAAAAAGCTGGTCAACTGCTGCAATGTTTCCGCGAACACGGCGGGCGGCATATTCACATTCAGCACGAGTCGCTGCGCCCCGGGGCGACATTTTTCATCCCCGGCACGCAGGGCATTCGCATTCACGATTCTGCGCCGCATTATGTCGGCGAGCCGATTGTGTACAAACATTTTCCCAATGCTTTCCGCGAAACCAATCTATTGGAAATCCTGCGCGGCTGGCAGGTTGAGCGGCTGGTGATTTGTGGCATGATGACTCACCTGTGCGTGGACGCCACCGCCCGCGCCGCCGCCGATTTGGGATTTTCCCTCTGGCTGGCGGCGGACGCCTGCGCCACGCGCGCCCTCCGCCACGAGAAAGTTTCCGTCCCGGCGCAGCAGGTTCAGGCGGCGTTTTTGGCCGCGCTGAGCGCCTACGCGCGGATTCTCCCCAGCGAGCAGATTCTCAGCGCGCTGGCGGCGGAAAGCGGCGGCCTGATGTAAAATTCTCTCGCCATGTCCTCTTTTTTGCAGCTGCTGCTCGCTCTGATTGTCCTCCTGACCGCCGCCAAATTGGCGGGTCTGCTGGCGATTCGCCTGCATCAGCCCTCGGTGCTGGGCGAACTGTTGGTCGGCGTGCTTTTTGGCCCCTCCGCTTTTCACCTGCTGGCCTGGCCGGTTTTTGCCGATTCTGCCGGGCTGGAGCATATCCTGGCCGAGTTGGGCGAAATTGGTGTTTTGCTGCTGATGTTCATCGCCGGGCTGGAACTGCACCTGGCGGAATTGCGTGGCAACGCCAAAGTGGCTGCGCTGGCGGGAGTGTTGGGCGTGCTTTTACCGCTGCTGGCGGGTTGGCTTTCGGGCCTGGCATTTGGCCTGGAACAGTCGGCGGCGATTTTTCTGGGGCTGGTGATGGGCGCCACCTCCGTCAGTATTTCGGCGCAAACGCTGATGGAATTGAACGCGCTCAAAACCCGCGTGGGGCTGGGCCTGCTCGGCGCGGCGGTTTTTGACGATATTTTGGCAATTTTCCTGCTTTCGGCATTTTTTGCCCTGCTTTCTGGCGCGGGCGGCCTGATGGAAATTTTGTGGGTGTTCGCCCGCATGGCCTTGTTTTTTGCGCTGGCTTTCGCTTTTGGTTTGTGGTTTTTGCCGCGCCTCGTGCGCGTCACGCGCAATTTGCCCGTCAGCCAGGGCGTGCTGACGTTGGCGCTGGTGACAATTTTCGGCTACGGGCTGGCCGCCGAACTGGTCGGGCAGATGGCCGCCATCACCGGGGCCTTTATCGCCGGGCTGATGTTTGCCCGCACGCCGGAAAAAGAAAACCTGACCCCGCGCATTGCGGCGCTGGCCTACGGTTTTTTTGTGCCGCTCTTTTTTGTCGGCATTGGTCTCAAAACGGAAATTCCGCTGGGCGCGGAAACCCTGCTTTTTTCGGGCGTGGTGATTTTGGTGGCCGTTTTGGCCAAGTGGCTGGGCGTGGGCGCTGGCGCGCGCCTGGCCGGTTTCTCGTGGCGCGAAAGCGTTCAGCTGGGCATGGGCATGGTTTCGCGCGGCGAAGTCGGGCTGATTGTCGCCAGCGCCGGGGAGCGCGCCGGGCTGGTCAGCCGGGAAGAATTTGCCGCCGTGGTGGGCATGGTGCTGGTCAGCACGCTGATTACGCCGCCCGCCCTGCGCGCCCTGTTCCAACTGCCGGAAGATTGGTCGCCGCCCCTGCCGCGCTTCAAAAAGCGGGCGCGCCCTCAGCCGCCGGAAGAAGAAGCGCCGCCCACAGTTCGCGCGGAGGAGCCTGCCGCGCCGGAGGAGCAAGTATGAGCCTGATTCTTTTTGTTTTGCACGACCCCGAAAAACTTCAGCAGCTGCTGGCGGCCTGGGAATCTTGCGGTATCCCCGGCGCAACGGTTTTGTACAATACCGGCCTGGGGGCGATTCGCCAGCGGGAGGGTTTGCGCGATGATATTCCGCTGATTCCCTCGCTGAGTGATTTCTTCTCGCACCCGGAACATCACGGGCGGACGATTTTTTCGATTGTGCCGGATGACTCCATCGTGCCGGAAATTGTCCGGGCGACTGAGCAGGTTGTCGGCAGCCTGGATGAGCCGAACAACGGCATTTTGGCGATTCTGCCTCTCAGCCAGATTTACGGCTTGCGAAAACGCTGACAAACATTCAGCGGGTATGTTTTTTGGGGCGGAAGCGGCTGCCAGCCGGCTTCCGCTCTTTTTTTGCGGAGAACCTTTTCGGGTAAATCCCGTAAAAATAGAGACGAAAGTCATTTGCGCGGCGTTTTGGAAAATGCTACACTCAAAATCAGGTTCACTTTTTGTTGATGGAGGTTTTTATGGGAAAAGTGTTTGCTTTCATTGGCGCGGGAGTTTTGTTTCTGGTTTCATTTTGCTTTTTGGGCTACGCGGCGCTGGCGCTGATTGGCTCGACTGACCCGGCGGGCGGTTCAGCCAGTTGGGTCGGGCTGGGCGGTGTGCTGGGTGTGATTGGGCTTTTCTTGGCGGGCGGCGGCGCGTTTTTAATTTGGGTCGGTTTGCGCGGCCAGAAAACCGAAGTCGTGCAGCAGGTGACGATGCAGGTGGATTTGCCTGGCGAAACCAAGGTGGAACAAATGAAATGCCGCTCTTGCGGCGGCGTGATTTCTGCGGATGATATTAAGTTGATGGCGGGCGCGCCGGTGGTGACCTGCCCGTACTGCCAGTCTACTTATTCATTGACCGAAGAACCCAAGTGGTGAGCGGCGGAGGTATGTCATGAAATATCGCATCTATGCTTTTTTGATGACCATTTTGCTGGCCTTTGGGGCGACCTCGGCGGCGCTGGCGCAAAGTTACTCGTTTAGCGTGCCGAAGGAAGTGGTGCGCGTTTTCATCAACGCGGATGGCACGCTGGCGCTGGATTATATTTTTCAGTTCCAAAATGCGTCTGGCGCGCATGTGATTGATTTTGTGGATGTGGGCCTGCCCAATGACAAGTATGATTTCAACAGCATTTCTGCTGATGTGGACGGGACGCCGGTCACGATTTCCAGTGATTATCAGGGCGATGGCGGTTCAGGCGTTTCGGTGGACATGGGCGCGCGGGCGATTGCGCCCGGTCAAAGTGGGGTGGTGCATGTGCATGTGGGAAAAATTGAGCGCATGGTTTACCCCGATGACTCAGACGAGACGTATGCCAGCATGGAATTCATGCCCACCTATTTCGGCTCGGCCTACGTCAACGGGCAGACCGACCTGACGGTGGTGCTGATTCTACCCGCCGGAGTCGCCGCGGAGCAGCCGCGTTATCATCCGGCGCGGGGCGGCTGGCCTGGCGCCAGTGAGCCGGTGATTGCTCAAAACAGCCAGGGCAACCTCACCTATACCTGGCAAAGCGACAGCGCCAGCGCCGCCGGGCAGTACACCTTCGGCGCCTCGTTCCCAGCCAGCGCCGTGCCCGAAAGCGCCATTGTGCGGACAAGTGCGCTGGATTTGCTGCTGGGTGGAATTGCCGCGCTGGTGGGTGGATTTTTTAATATTTTGCCGTTTTGCTGTTTTGGCGGCTTTTTCTTTGGCCTGCCGATTGCGGGCGCGGTGCAGGAGCGCAAACGAAAATTACAGTACATGACGCCCAAAATTTCCATAGAAGGGCATGGCATCAGACGCGGGCTGACCGCCGTGGAAGCCGCCGTTTTGATGGGTTCGCCGCTCGACAAAGTGATGACCATGATTTTATTTGGCGTGGTCAAAAAAGGCGCGGCAGAAGTCACCAGCCGCGACCCGCTGCAGCTCAAAATCGCTGAGAGCCTGCCCGAAAGTTTGCGCGGCTACGAAAAGGCTTTTGTGGAATCGTTTGTCAAACCCGAGGTCGCGCGCCGCAAAGAATTGCAGGCGATGGTGGTTGCCCTGGTCAAAAGTGTGGAAGAGAAAATGAAAGGCTACAGCCAAAAGGAAACTGTCGAATACTACAAATCCATCAACGAGCGCGCCTGGGCGCAAATTGAAGCGGCTGGCACCCCCGAAGTCAAAAGCCAGATGTTCGAGGAAGCGCTCGAATGGACCATGCTCGATAAAAATTACGATGACCGTTCCCGCCGCGTTTTCACCGGGCCGATGTACGCGCCGCTCTGGTGGGGACGCTATGACCCCGGCTTCGGCGGCGGCGCTTCCGGCTCGGCTGGCGGCGGCGCGCCGATGGCGATGCCAACTTCCAGCGGCGGGCGCAGCGCCTTGCCTGGCGCGGCGTTTGCCTCCAGCGTCATCACCAACACCCAGACCTTCGCGCAAAAAGTCTTGGGCGGCACCGACACCTTCACCCAGGGCATTACCAAAGTCACCAACCCGCCGCCGGTGGTGACTTCCAGTGGTGGACATTCTGGCGGTGGGGGCGGCTGCGCCTGTGCCTGTGCCGGTTGCGCCTGCGCCTGCGCCGGTGGTGGACGGTAAATGCGCAAGAAAATCGCGGCGGCGTTCCTGGTGAGCGTCTTTATCCTGGTATTCTTGTTTTGGGACGCTCTACTTCGTATTCTTGCAATGCCAGCTTTCTGGGTCATTCTGTTATTCGCGGGAGTCGTTCCGCTGGTGCTTTTGCTTGAAAATTGGCGTGCCATCATCAATCCGTTCATTGAGTTAGGCTATGATCTCTTTTTTTTGAGACGGCGCAGAAAATACCTGCCGCCCGAAATCAAAATTGAAGGATTGGGTTCAAACCGGTCGCTTACTTTGGCAGAGGTACTGGTCTTGTATGAGGCTCCTTTGGAAGAGGTGCTGGCGCTGATACTGAGTGAAGTGATTGAAGAAAAGGCTGTGCGGATACTTTCGGAAAACTCTGCTCGGTTTGAAGTGGAAGACCTGCTTCCTAAAAACTTACTTCGTTATCAAAAAGATTTTTGCCGGGCGCTGGAAGAAAAAAATGAGACGCAGCGCCATGAAAAATTGAGCAAATTGGTTGAACACCTTGTACAAACCACTGTCACCAAAATGCGCTGGTACTCGCTCAAAGAAACGTTGGCTTATTATCAAAATCAATTGAACGCTGTTTATCAAGAAGAATTATTTCTCCAGTGCGTTCGATTGGTAATCTGGTTGGTGAAAGATGAGAAAACCTTTACCGAAATGGTCGTCAAGCGAACGTATCCTTTGCCGGTTGTGCCAGTCTTCAAAGAGCCGCCGTCTTACATGCGTATTCACTATGGCGGTTCATCGCACTTTCCATCACATGGTTCGCGTGGCGGAGGCGCAAGTTGCGCTTGTGCTGGCTGTGCCTGTGCCGGTTGCGCTTGTGCCTGCGCCGGTGGTGGACGGTAAATGTGCCAATATTTTTACAGGTTTAGAAAAGGTGAAAAATGTCCCTGAATTTTAGAGCCGAACTGCAGCGTTTTCTGACGCCGGAGAAGAAGTTTCCAGGCCGCCCGGCGTTGGCTGCCGAAATTTATCACTACCTGCTGGAAACTCCCGGTGAAAAAAGCCGCGTCCACCTGCGCCTGGATGCTGACGGACGCGGCACGCTGATTGTCAACGCCAACCGCATCACCCACCTCAACCCCTCGGCGGCGTGGATGGCCCGGCAGGTTTTGGAGGGCAAATCGGAAACCGACATTTTGCAGGCTGGCCGCAAAATCTGGAACGTCAAAGCCGAAACGCTGCGGCAGGATTTTTCCGCCTTCAACCAGCAGCTCGCCCACCTGATTCGACCCGATGACGCCTGCCCCGTGCATGACCTCGACCTGGAAATGTTGATGCCCTTCAGCGCCCGCCCCTCCGCGCCCTACCGGCTCGACCTGGCGCTGACCTACCGCTGCAACAACGACTGCCACCACTGCTACAACCTGGAACATCCCCAGCCCGGTCAGCCGCTTCAGCGCCCGGAACTCTCCACCGCCGAGTGGATTCAGGTGATTGACAAAGCCTGGGCGCTGGGCATTCCGCACATCATTTTCACCGGCGGTGAACCCAGCCTGCGCGAAGACCTGCCCGACTTAATCGCCCACGCCGAGGGCAACGGTCAAATTACCGGCATGAACACCAACGCCCGGCGGCTGAGTGACGCCAACTTCGTCAACCGGCTGGTCGCTGCCGGGTTGGACCATGTCCAAGTCACGGTCGAATCGGCGGACGCCGACATCCACAATCAGATGGTCAACGCCCGCGCCTTCGACCAAACCATCGCCGGGCTGAAAAATGTTTTGGCGACCCGCCTGTATGTGATGACCAACACCACCATGCTGCGTGACAACGTTGCCAGCATCCCGGCCACCCTCGATTTTTTGGCTGATTTGGGCGTGCCGACCGTCGGCCTGAACGCGCTGATTCATTCCGGTCACGGCGCAACCGTGGGCACCGGCCTGCCAGAGCGCGACCTGGCTCCGCTGCTGGAAGTCGCCCGCGCCAAAACCGAAGCGCGCGGCCAAAAATTGATTTGGTACACCCCCACCCAATACTGCCACTTCGACCCGGTACAAATGGATTTGGGCGTCAAAGGCTGCACCGCCGCCCAGTACAACATGTGCGTTGAACCGGATGGCGCGGTGCTGCCCTGCCAGTCATACTACAAACCGCTCGGCAATTTGCTCACCGATGACTGGGACTCGATTTGGAATCATCCCCTGGCGCTGAAACTGCGCGAGCGCCTCGCCCTGCCCGAAAAATGCGAAGGCTGTGCGCTGGTGGCCGAATGCGGCGGCGGCTGCCCGCTCCAATTTGAAGCCTGACCAACGGACGCCGCGCAAAACGACATTCCCCTACCGTACCCTGGAGAAAAAATGAACTGGCTCAAAGAATTTCCCGCCGCCATCACCGTCTGCGACTCGGACGGCATTCTTTTGGAAATGAACGACAAAGCCGCTCAAACCTTTGAAAGTGACGGCGGCTACGCCCTGATTGGCAAAAATATGCTCGACTGTCACCCCGCCCCCGCCCGCGTCAAAACCGAGCGCCTGCTGGCCGCGCGTCAAAAAAACGTCTACACCATCGAGAAACGAGGCCTCAAAAAATTGATTTACCAAAGCCCCTGGTACCAAAACGGCAAATACGCCGGGTTTGTCGAAATCTCGCTCGAAATTCCATTTGAATTACCGCACTTTCTGCGCGGATGAAAGGAAATCGCATGGCCGCTTTTGTAGACTGGCTTAAAGAACGCTTTATACCCGTGCGCCCCCTGCCGGTTGGCGTCCACCACCTGCAGGTCGCCCCGCAAGGCAGGCCGCCATTTCGCCTGCACCTGCGATTGCAAAAAGATGGCAGCGGCATCCTCATCTTCAACGCCAGCACCGTCTTGCAGCTCAACCCCAGCGCCGCCGAATATGCCTACCACTTCATCAAAGGCAGCGACCCGTTTGACGCCGCCCAAGCCATCGCCGCCCGCTACCGCGTCAAAAAATCGCAGGCCCTGGCCGATTTCAACGATTTCAGCGCCCGCCTCCTGGCCCTGGCGGAAACGGAAGACCTCGACCCACAGGCTGCGCTCGGCTTCGAGCGGGTTGCCCCCAACAGCGCCGCCCTCAGCGCCCCGCTACGGCTGGATTGCGCCCTGACGTATCGCCTGCCCCCCGGCGCAGACCCGCTCAACGCCCCCGCCAAGCGCGTCACCCGCGAACTGACCACCGCCGAATGGCAGCAAATAATTGACCTGGCCTGGGCGCACGGCGTGCCGCACATCGTCTTCACCGGCGGCGAAGCC
>JAVHNW010000034.1:0-6288 GCA_036169755.1 bacterium
CCTGCATCGAGCGGGTAAGTTTGGCAAAACGGGAAAGGTGGGGCATGGGAGTGGGTGGGGGGTTAGGGTTTTGGCTGCCGCGTGCCGGTAATCGCATCTACGATGCCGGGGAAAACGGACTCGAACCAGATGACGGGCGCAAACCACCAGGGCAAAATGGTGACGCGGCGCGGATATTTGGCAATTTGTACCACGCGCCGGGCGACATATTCGGAACTCATTTTGAGGAAGGCGGGGGCTTTGCTGTGCATGGCCGGGTCGAGGCGGGTGTGTTGATTAAATTCGGTCAGCGCCGGGCCGGGGTAAATGCCGCTGACGTGGATGCCGCGCGAGCGCAGTTCGCGGCGCAGCGAGTCGGTGAAAGCGCGCACGCCAAATTTTGTGGCGGCGTAGACGCTGTATTGCGGGGCGGCCAGCCACCCGGCCACGGAGGACATGTTGATGATGTGTCCACCGCCTTGCGCCAGCATGTGCGGCAGGACAGCGTGGGTCACTTCCATCAGGCCGGTCAGGTTGACGGCGATTTGGGTTTCGATGTCGCGGGCCGGGTCGAGGCGCTCAAAAAGGTCGAGGCGGCCAAAACCGGCATTATTGAAAAGGATGTCTATGCGCCCATAGTTTTCGATGACGCTGGCAACCATGTTGGCGATGTCGGCGCGATTGGTAACATCCACCGGGGTCGCCATGGCTGCGCCTCCGGCGGCCTGAATGCGGGCGACTTCGGCCTGCATCCGGTCAATGCGCCGGGCGGCGAGGACAACGGTGGCGCCCTCCGCGGCGAAAAGACGCGCGGCGTCTTCGCCAAAGCCTGAAGATGCGCCGGTAATAAGAACAACTTTATTGCGAAGAGAGCGGGTCATGGGTACCTCACTTCTGCGGGCGGGCGGCTACTCGCCGCTGTCTTCCGCTTCGCGTTTGCGCGGGCGCACCGGTTCGAGAGCGGGTTCGGCCTCCAACGCGATTTCGATCACCTGATCCATGTGTGTGATGGGAACGATTTTCAAGTCGGCGCGCACACGGCGGGGCAGTTCCACCAGGTCTTTCAGGTTGCGTTCCGGCATCAATACGGTTTTGATTCCGGCGCGGTGGGCGGCCAGGGTTTTTTCACGCACGCCGCCAACCATCAGCACCCGTCCGCGCAGGGTGATTTCGCCGGTCATGGCAACTTCACGGCGGACGCGCCGCCCGGTGAAGGCGGAGATGAGCGCGGTGCAGAGTGTAATTCCTGCGCTGGGGCCGTCTTTGGGAACCGCGCCTTCCGGCAGGTGCATGTGAATATCGAGGTGTTCAAAGATTTCGGGGTCGAGGCCGAACAACCCGGCGCGGGTTTTGATGTAGGTCAGCGCGGCCTGGGCGCTTTCCTGCATCACTTCGCCCACCTGCCCGGTGATTTGCATGGAGCCTTTGCCTTCCATCAGGGCGACTTCCACTGCCAGAACTTCGCCGCCGCTTTCCGTCCAGGCCAGGCCGGTGGCAACGCCGACTTCGTTTTCGCGTTCCGCTTCGGAGCGGAAAAACTGCGGCGGGCCGAGGAATTTTTCCACCATGGCGGGCGTTACCAGGCTGGGGGTTTCGCGCTTTTCGGCCTTCAGCCTGGCAATTTTTCGGACAACGCGGCCCAGTTCCCGCTCCAGGTTGCGGACTCCGGCCTCGTAGGTGTACTCGCGGATGACTTTCTGCACCGCTGATTCGGCCAGGCGCAGGCCGCTTTCATCCATGCCATTTTCTTCCAGTTGGCGCGGCAGCAAAAATCGGCTGGCAATCGCCAGCTTTTCTTCTTCGATGTAGCCGGGAAATTCAATCACTTCCAGCCGATCGAGCAGGGCTTCGGGGATGGTGGCGAGGGTGTTGGCGGTGGTGACGAAGAGCACTTTCGACAGGTCGAAATCAATTTCCATGTAGTGGTCGCTGAAGGCGTGATTTTGCTCCGGGTCGAGCACTTCCAGCAGGGCAGAAGACGGGTCGCCGCGGAAGTCGCTGCCGAGTTTGTCAATTTCATCCAGCATAAAAAGCGGGTTGCTGCTTCCGGCGCGTTTCATGGTTTGGATGATGCGGCCCGGCAGGGCGCCGATGTAGGTGCGGCGGTGGCCGCGAATTTCGGCTTCGTCACGCACGCCGCCCAGCGAGAGCCGCACGAATTTGCGTCCCAGCGCATCGGCGATGGAGCGTCCCAGCGAGGTTTTGCCCACGCCCGGCGGGCCGACAAAACACAGGATGGGTTGGCGTTCTTTTTTGGGTTTCAGTGAGCGCACGGCGATGAATTCGAGAATGCGGTCTTTGGCTTTTTGCAGGCCATAATGGTCGCGGTCCAGCACGTTGGCGGCGTTGTTCACGTCCAGGTTGTCTTCGGTAAGGATGCCCCAGGGCAGGTCTAAAATCCATTCGATGTAGGTGCGAATAATCGCCACCTCTGGCGACATGGGCGGCATCTGATTGAGGCGTTCCACTTCTTTGAGCGCCACCGCGCGCGCCTCCTCGGGCAGGGAGGCCGTATCCACCTTCTGACGCAGTTCGTTCACATCGCGCGTCCAAATGTCGCCTTCGCCCAATTCGGTTTGGATGGCTTTCAATTGCTCGCGCAGGTAAAACTCGCGCTGGCTTTTGTCCACCTCACTTTGCACTTTGCTGTGGATGTTTTCTTCCAGTTCCAGCACGTCCACTTCGTTGGCGAGCAGTTGATTGACGCGCTCCAACCGGGCGCGGGGCTCGGTCATCAGCAGCAGTTCCTGGCGGTCTTCCAGGTCGAGCGAGAGCGCGGTGGCGATCATATCGGCCAGCCAGCCCGGCTCGGAAACGTTGAGCGCGAACAAGTGCGCTTCTTCGGGGACAGAGCGGTTCAACTGCACCACCTGCTCAAACAGGCTCAACGCCGAGCGCATCAACGCCTGAATTGGTTTGTCATTTTCGACCGGCTCGTCAATCACGCGCGCGCGCACCTTCAGCACCGGCGTCAGGCGGATAAATTCCAAAATCTCCACCCGGCGCCGCCCCTGCACCAGGGCCGAACTGCCGCCGTCCGGCATGGAAAGCAGCCGTCCGACCGCCATTTCCACCCCCAGCGGCAGGAAATCACGCAGTTTGGGGTTTTCCATCTCCGGGTCTTTTTGGGTCAGCCCAATCACGGTCTGATTGCGGTCGTGGGCGGTTTGCAGCGTGGCAATCGCCGCGTCCGTATCCACAAAAACCGGGGAGACCATGTGCGGGAAAATAATCATGTCACGCATCGGCAGCGCCAGCGCTTCGATGATGTTTTTGTCGTCTGGCACATAGTTTGGCACACGGTACAGTTCTTCCGTCCGCTGTGAAAGCGGCGAGTCAAACTCTTCTTCTGCTGCGTCCGACCAATTATCCTGATTCATAAAATTCCTTTAATCAACGTTTCTTTGACCGCCGCCGTCACAAACATGCTGCCCGCGGAAAGCAGCAGGGCGTCTTGCTGGCTGGCAAGTTCCAGCCCGCGGGTGACTGCCGCTTCCAGCGGCATGACTGTTTCATAGGCCATCCCCGCCTGCCGCGCCGTTTCAAGGATTTTTTCCGGCTCCAGCGCGCGCGGATGTATGGAACGGGTAATCAACAGGCGGCTGATTATACCGTGCATGGCAGCCAGCATCGCCGCCAGGTGTTTGTCTTCAGAAATTCCCAGGATGAGAATGACCGGCCTGCCGGGGAAATACTCGCCGAGAGTCTGCGCCAGCCGCCGGAAGGAATCCTCGTTGTGGGCTGAATCCAGGATAATGGGCGGGTTTTCCCGCTGAAAAATCTCAAAGCGGCAGGGCCAGCGGACGGCGGCGAAACCGGCGCGAATGGCGCTTTCGCTCACCTTCAGCCCCGAGTTTTTCAGGGCGGCGTAGGCGCTGGCGGCGTTTTCGATTTGATGAGCGCCCAGCAGGGGCAGAGTCAATTCGATCTGGCGGGCTTCAAATTCCAGGCGAAAACTTTGCCCGGCGAGCGAATGATTCAGCGGGGAGAAGGTCACATCGCGCCCAATCAGCGTCAGCGGGCAGCCGCGCGCGGCGGCGATTTCTTCCAGCACGGCCAGCGCTTCGGGCGGCTGCGGCGCGCTGACAACGGGGATGCCCGCTTTGATAATTCCGGCCTTTTCGGCGGCGATTTTTTCCAGTGTGCTGCCCAGCACGGCGGTGTGGTCATACGAAAGCGCGGTGATGACCGAGACGCGCGGCGTGAGCAGGTTGGTCGCGTCCAGCCGCCCGCCCAGCCCGACTTCGATGACGGCGGCGCCGCAGCCCTGACGGGCGAAGTAAAGGAAGCCGAGGGCGGTGGTCAGTTCAAAAGTGGTCAGCATGGCGATTTTCGCCACTGCCGGTTTGATTTCTTCGACCAGCGCAGCCAGGTCGGCATGGGAAATGGGTTGGCCGTTGATTTGAATGCGCTCGCAGAAGTCGAGCAGGTGCGGCGAGGTGTAGAGGCCGGTTTTGTATCCGGCGGCCTGCAGGGCGCTGGCGCAGAGGGCCGAGGTGGAGCCTTTGCCTTTTGTTCCGGCAATGTGAATGGCGGGGCAGGCGTTTTGCGGGTCGCCAAGCAGGGTCAAAAAGTCGCGCATGCGGCTCAGGTCAAAATTGGCGGCGGCCAGTTCGCTGGATTTTTTGAGGCTGTAATCTACGAAGCTGTAGAGGTAGTCGAGCGCCTGGTTGTAGCGGGTTTCGGTGTCCATAAAATGATTCTAGCCGATTATTGGGCAAAGTCAAATCAACCAAAAATACGCGCGGGTTGAGCGTCCGCGCGTATTTTTGGTTGGGTGAGAGCCGGGCCGGGGTCAAGCGCTTTGTAGTTGCGCCAGCAGCGAGCGGTATTCTTCGGCATTGGGCGGGTTCATTTGCAAAATCTGATGGATGACATCTACCACGCCGTTTTTGTCACCGGCTTCCATCAATTTATCGCCAATCGCATCGAGCAGGGCGATGGCTTCGGCGCTGCGCCCGGCGCGGTGTAATTGCGCTGCTTTGGCACGCCGCAGGGTGTTGTTGTCATTTTCTTCCAGCATTTTTTCGAGCAGGGGCAGGGCTTCGGCGGCGCGCTGATTGTCTTCGAAGTAGGTCATCAGGCTTTCAATTTCGGCTTCGGCCTGGGGGGTTTGCGCCAGACGCAGGTTGAGTTCTATCAGGGTGGCGCGCGAGGCGGCGTCATCGGGGCTAAGGGTGCGCAGCTGCTCCAAAACGCGGATGGCCTGTTTCCAGTCGAGGCGCTGCATGTCAATATCCGCCATGCGTTTGAGAATTTGCGTGCTCCAGTTGCGATTGGCGTTGGGCTGCTGCGCCAGGCGCAGGGCGGTGGTGTAGGTTTTGCGGGCCATGTCCAACTCGGCCAGGCGGTAGTACATGTCGGCCAGGTCAAGGTATTCGCTGACGGCCTCATCCAACTTGCCGCGGGCGGTGAGTTGTTCAATCAGCCGGGTGCGGGCGGTCAAATCCATCGGCGCCAGTTGAATGATGCGTTTGAACAACGTGGTAGCCTGGGCGGCCTCGCCGCGTACACCGTAGGCGTGCGCCGCCACAGTAAATTTGGTGATGGCTTCGGGGACGTGGCCTTCCTGAATGAGCAGTTCGCCCATCAAAATGTGCAGGGGCAGGTAGGTCGGCGCGGAGGGCAAAACATGGAAGGCTTCATCCATGGCCGAGCGCAGTTGATTGGCGCGCGCCAGATCGTTGATGCGGTTAATCGCCTCAATCACCTGGCCGGATTGGGCCTGAATCAGCGCCTCGGCCACCGGCAGAGGCGTTCCGCCTTCGATGCCGGGCATTTGCTCGCGCAGCTTTGAAAGGTGAGCGCGCCAGTTGGGGCGCACCAAAATTTCCTGCACACTGGCGGTCAGTTTGGCTTGCGCCTGCAGGTCGCTTTCGCGCTCCAGGGTTTCGATCAATGGTTCGTATAATTGGCGAATGGCGTCGGCTTGTTGCGGCGCTACCACCTGCGAATCGGCAATTTTGAGCGCCTGCAGGCTTTCGGTGGCCGCTTCGCGCACCCGGCCCAACGCCGAGAGAATTTGCGCCGAGACCAGCCTTGCGGCCAGTTCAAAATCATTATGCCGGTTGCATTGCTGAAGGTGACGCAGGGCGCTTTCGCGCCGCTCACTTTGCGAGCGCAGCAAACCCAGGTCAAAATATGCGGCGGGGTGCGAAAACCCATTTTCAATCGCGCGTTCCAATTCTTCGGCGGCCTGGGCGTCATTTTGTCTGGTCTGCGAATCAATAGCCTGGCTAAGATGCAGCAGGATTTTGGTCTGCATGGCCTGCGGCGAAAGTTCGCCCGTCCCGCGCATGATGGCCTGCA
>JAVHNW010000035.1:0-1248 GCA_036169755.1 bacterium
TGTTATCATTCCCGGTTCTGCCGATAACAGCCTGCTGATTCGCGTCCAGAGCCAGCAGCATTTTGCCAACTTTAGCCCAGAAGAACTGGAATTCATCAAACAGTGGATTCTGGCAGGCGCGCCGGAAAAATAATTTCGCCTGAACATCGAAGGAATCAAAAAATCCACACGCTTTTTGCGGCGCGTGGATTTTTTGATGATTTTATGAGCGGCGAGACAAATTCTCTGACTACGGCTGCGGCGTGCCCGCTGGGGCAATGCCCTGCCACGAGAAAACGCGCTGCGCTGATGGCGCTCCCGCGCTGACCCAGATCGGCTGCCCCTGGTCGTCCGAACCGTTTTGGCGGACGGTGGTCACCCACCAGCGGAAGACGTGCGGCAGGCTGTCTTTGGGGCGGAAAGTGCCGGGGACAATCAATTTTGTATCCGTGACGTATTCCACCTTGCGCCGCCCCTGCCCATCGGTCACATCTTCCACCGTCACCTGGTAGGCTTCGTTGTCGCGCAGCGTGCCGATGGAAGCCCATTGCAGGGTAATGGAATCGTTCGCCAGGGTGAAGGAGGCGCCATCTGGCGGCAGGAGCAAGTTGGCGGCGGGGTAGGGCGGCGGAATTGTCGGCGTGGGAGAAGGCCCAGGGGTGGCGGCGCGCTCACACAGCGGAATGATAATTTTCATATCCAGGTAAACCTGGTCTGTGGGCAGGCCGTTGTAGGCTTTTATCGCCTCCATGGGCACAGCGTAATTGGTGGCAATGGACGAAAGTGTATCGTTGGCCTGCACGGTGTAATAGACTTTGTCGCAGGCCTGCAGCGTAGCGGCGGCAGGTTCGAGTGTGTTGGTGGCCTGCGGCAGCGGCGTGGGGGTTGGGTACGGAACTTTTATTTTTTGCCCAATGACCAGGGTGTTGCAGGCCACCGGCAGATTGTTGAGCACGATGATGCTTTGCGCCGAGACGCCGAAGGCGACCGCAATTGACAGGCAGTTGTCGCCGCTGGCAACGGTATACTCTTGCGGAGCTTGGGTGGTGGCGGTGGGCGCGGGCGTGGCCGTGAAAACTTCTGTGGGCGTAGCCGTCAGCGTGGGGGTGGCGGTGACTGTGGCGGTGATACCGGCAGGCGCGGCGGGGTTGGCCCCGGTAACGCGCAAAACGATGAAAACCAGCGCCGCGCCGACAATCAGAAAGAGCGCCAAAAGCCCAGCGCCAGCGGCAGGCTGAGCGTGATTTCGGGCATGCGGCTGGCTTGAAC
>JAVHNW010000036.1:0-1232 GCA_036169755.1 bacterium
ATTCTGAAGCCCTGGAAACCGCCGGCACGCAAGGGCTGGCGCATTTGCCCCAACTTTACGCCGACCTGAACACCAGCATCCAGACTGATTTGGGGCTGAATGGGTTGGTAGAACTTTCGCCGCTGGCGCTCAGCCTGAACAACGCCGACATTCGCAGTTACTACATCGCGGGCCAGCTAATAACACCCTGGATTACCCCCGGCGGCGCCTCGGTTTTATTGCCCAACTTCGAGGCCATCCAGGCCATGGTGAGCGCCGCCATGGCGCCCTCCGCCCTGCAAGCGGAACGCCAGAAGGACCAGGTTGAAATTCAAAATGGCTCGGTCAATGACGGCTGGGAGGCGCTGGCCGCCGAACGCCTGAATTATGCCGGGTACGAGGCCTCCATTTTTCCCGCCGACCATCGCCAGCACAGCGTCACCCTGCTCTATGATTTGACCCGCGACCAGAACGCGCAGCGCGCAAACAGCCTGCTGGCCGTGCTGGGGCTGGATTCCAGCGCCCTGGTGCATGTACCCGGCGAGGGGAAGATTTCGTATGTGCTGCTCTTGGGCAATGATTACCAGCCCTGCTTTCAGCCACAAAGCCTGACACCCTAACGCTTCCCGCGAGACCACCAATCAGACGACTGGCACTTTTGCCAAAGGTCTATTAGAATTCAGGCCTACCACGGAGGTTCCCATGCCAACTCGTTTTCCAAGCCAGGAATGGCTGACGACTTTCCAACAAAAACTCAACAGCGACGAACATTACGCGCAAATTGCCAAAAACTGGGAAGGCGATATGTACTTCATCATCGAAGCCGAAGGCAATTTGACAAAACAAGTCATCATGTACCTCGACCTATGGCACGGAAAATGCCGGGGCGTAGAACTTGTCACCGACCCGGCCAGCCACAGCCCGGCCTTTACCCTCAAAGCCGTTTACACCAACTTCGCCAAAGTCCTGAAAGGCGAACTTGACCCCATGCAGGCCATGCTGACCCGCAAACTGGACGTAAAAGGCAGCATGGCGGTCATGATGCGCAACGTCCCCACCGTGCTGGATTTTGTGCGCTGCGCCCGCGAAATCACCAACGAAATCCTCTAATCCTGATAGAAATTTACAGCCGAATATGATAAAGTTTCTCTAAATTCAAACAGGGCAGGCCACTCGCCTGCCCTGCAGGTTAAAAGGAGCAGGGATGGAACTCTCAATTAACGGGAAAAACTACACAGTGGATGACACTCCCG
>JAVHNW010000037.1:0-6177 GCA_036169755.1 bacterium
TCGCAGCACCCGAAAACCGTCAGCGGCGCCGCCGCCAGTTTTCAACCCGATGTCACCCTCCGCGCCGCCGCTGTCAAAAGCGCCTCCGGCGGCCCCGGCGCCAACTACGGCCTGGCCGAAATCTTGAGCGGCAAAAAAGAAGAAACGCCAGACCGCGCGCAAAAACCCAACGCCTTCGCCGAAGCCATCGAAAAACTCTCGCAAAGCCTCAGCGAAGCCCTGCAAGACCTGACCAGCCTGGAAGTTTCCACCTACGTCGCCGATGACATGGCCTCCTTTGAAATCAAAGACAAAAAAATCAGCGGCGCAAAACGGCGCGCCTACACCTACGTCAGCCTGGACGGCGACACCCTGGTCTGCGTCCCCGAAGTAGACGGCGAAGTAGACAAAAGCGTCTGGGAAATCCACCTGCAAATGGTCAAACAAGCGCAAGAAAGCCGCGCCGCGCTGGTCAATTCCATCGTCGCCGCCGCCGCCAGCCTGGCAAAAATTGGCTAAAAATGGATTTTTCTCTTTTGGAAGACGAGGTAAACGCGGTTTTCGCCACGCTGGAAGCGCCCGCCGCCCCCGCGGAAGGCGCCCTCTCCTTCGGGGCCGAAGAACCGGCTGAAGCGCCAGCGCTCACCCGTTTGCGTGAACTGGCCGAAGAGGCGAAACACCCCGCCGAAGAGAAAGTCAGTTTCGGCGTGGAGCAAATTCCCAGCCCGCTGCAGCACGCCGAAGCGGAATTTGCCAGCTTCCTGGAAAAACTCCAAAACGAGCTGCGTTTCCTGGCGAAAGTCAATTGCAGCGAAAACGAACACGCGCTTGCTCAAACCATCATGCACTGGAATGGCGCTGCGCTGACGGTGCTGGCCGCAGAAATCTCCACCCAGCAGGCGCGCGAACACGCGCAAGCGCTGGAAAACCACCTCAAACGCAAATTGCTGGCCCTGCGGCTGCTGACGCTGCTGCTGGCCATGCTTTCGCGGGTTGTCCTGTTCACCGGTCTCACCGGGCCGCTGGCCTGGCTGACCGCCTACCGGCAGTTGAAGGAAGCCTCGGCCTTGTGGCGCGAGGCGGCTCAACTTTTTCTCTAATTTTCAAAAGGAGTTCACCATGGCAAGCGCAGAATTGAAAGACGCCCTCAAAAAAGCCGCAGACAAAGTTGGCGAATACGTTGCCAACGCCGCCACCCTGACGGTAAAAACCAACACGGTCGAAGTTGGTTCTGGCAAGCCGGAAGTTTTAGCCGCCAGCACAGTGATTGGCTTCGATGGCGACAATACCACCGTTTTGCCCACCCTCACCAATGCCGAGGGAAAAATCGAGGTCAACGGCGTGCTGTACGATATTCACATGCAAAACGTGCAGGCGGCAATGGACTATCGCCAGAAAATCATCGACTCGGTGATTGGTATTTTGATGCCCGACTAGAAAATCCAAAACAGAAAAACACCCCGGCTCCGGGGTGTTTTTTTTGTTTTGAAAAGGGGGTCATTCTGCGGGTGATGCTTCGGGGGCGTCTGCTTCCAGCGGCGGCTCTTTGAGCGCCACGCCGGGCTGAGAGGCGCGCAGGCGTTCCTCTTCCATTTTACGCAGGCCGTTACGAACCTGGGTATTCAGGCGGGTGACTTCCGCATCCAGGCGCTGCAGGCTGTCAATGACATAATCATCCGCATCGTGACGGGTGGCAGCGGCATCGTTGCGCGCCTGCGCCAAAATCTGGTCGGCGCGATTTTGGGCGCTTTTGACGATGGCCTCACGCTCAACCATTTGGTCGGCCTTCTCGCGCGCCAGCTGAACAATGCGATTGGCTTCTTCCTGCGCCTGCGCCAAAATCCGCTCGCGCTGGCTGACCAGCTGCTGCGATTTTTTGACTTCTTCGGGGATGGTGACGCGCATCTGGTCAATTAAGTCCAGCATTTTGTCTTCGTCCACCACCACGTTGCGGGTGAAAGGGACGGCGCGGCTTTCGTTGAAGAGTTCTTCGAGGCGGTCTACCAAATGGAGAATATCCATAGAGTCTCCGAAACGTACTTTGTTTTCCAAAAAATAAGAAGTGATTTATTCTAGCACAAATCAATCACGCAACGCATTGGCCGGGCGCTGACTATCGCTCATTTCGTGCAGTTTTTGTTTGAGCGCCAGGTGAACGAAAGGAGGCACCATGCTGGAGATGTCTCCATCCAGGGCGGCGATTTCGCGCACGGTGCTGGAGGAGAGGAAGGTATGTTCCTCGTTGGTGATGAAGGAGACGATTTCAATGTTGGGCGCCAGGCGGTGATTGGCAAGCGCCATGCGAAACTCAAACTCAAAATCAGAGAAGACGCGCAAGCCGCGCACAATGACCTGGGCGTCAATTTCGTGGGCAAAGTTAACCGTCAGCCCGCTGTAGCCCATGACGCGCACTTTGGGATTGTCGCTAAAAGCGCGTTCCACCAATTCGATGCGTTCTTCGGGTGTAAAAAGCAGGCTTTTGAGCGGTTTATCGTAAACCGCCACCACGACTTCATCAAAAAGACGGGCGGCGCGCCGGGCAATATCCATGTGGCCGTAATGCACCGGGTCAAACGTTCCAGGGAACAAGGCTCTCACCATTAGCTGACATCTCCTTTGCCGCCCCAAAAACGAGTCAGCGCCTCGGCCAGCAGAGCGTGTTCGGGCGCAGAAAGTTCGGGGTCCAGGTCAAACATGGTTTGGGCGTGCTGGCGGGCATTTTCAATCAAGGCCACATCGGTCAGTGAAGTCATCCGAAGCGTGTTGGCGGGGCCGGATTGCTGCGTGCCGAGGAATTCGCCCGGCCCGCGCTGGCGCAAATCTAATTCGGCCAATTCAAAGCCGTCATTGCTGCGCGTCATGGCTTGCAGGCGTTCATTTTCCGCGGCGTCACTTTTATCTGGCACCAGCAGGCAGAAGGATTCGCCGCCGCCGCGCCCAACCCGTCCACGCAGTTGGTGTAATTGCGCCAGGCCGAAGCGGTTGGCGCCTTCAATCAGCATTACCGTAGCGTTGGGAACATCCACACCAACTTCGATGACGGTGGTTGAGACCAAAATATCATATTCTTTGTCGCGCATGGCTTTCATCGCGCGCTCTTTTTCATCGGGTTTCATCTTTCCATGCAGCAGGCCGAGCCGCAGGTCGGCAAAAACTTCCTGCGAAAGACGCTCATGGTCGTCCACCGCCGCCTTGACAGCCTCGAGTTTTTCGCTTTCATCAATCAGCGGGTAGACGATGAAGGCCTGCCGCCCGGCGGCAATTTGCGAGCGAATCAGGCTGTAGCCGCGCTCGCGTTCCGGCGGCGTCAGCACATAGGTCGCCACCGGCTGACGCCCGGCGGGCATTTCATCCATCACCGAAAGGTCAAGGTCGCCGTACAGGGTCAGCGCCAGCGAGCGTGGAATGGGCGTGGCCGTCATCACCAGCAGGTGCGGGTTTTTTCCTTTGCCGCGCAGGGCGGCGCGCTGTTCCACACCAAAACGGTGCTGTTCGTCAATCACCACCAATTGCAAATCATTAAAAATGACCGGCTCTTCGAGCAGCGCGTGCGTGCCGACCAAAACATGTACCGCGCCAGAGGCCAGCCCGGCCAAAATTTCAACCCGCTCGCTGGCACTGGTATCACCGGTCAACAGGCGAATTTGACTTGCGGGCATTAAGGCGCTGAAGTTTTTGAAATGTTGTTCCGCCAAAATGGAAGTCGGCGCCATGAGGGCGCTTTGCGCGCCGCCCGCCGCCGCCATCATCGCCGCCAGCGCCGCCACCACCGTCTTGCCAGAACCGACATCGCCCTGCAGCAGGCGATTCATCGGGTGGCCGGAGAGCAAATCATCGCGGATGTCGGCCACGGCGCGCACTTGCGCCCCAGTCAAGGTAAATGGCAGGGCCGCCACCCGTTCTTCCAGCCAGGAATCTGGCGTGGCGAACACGCGCCCGCTGGCAGCCTGGATGGTTTTCTTCTGACGCAGCACGCCCATTTGCAGGTAGAAAATTTCATCAAAAGCCAGGCGCGCGCGCGCTTTTTGGAGCGTTTCCTGCGAATCGGGGAAGTGCGCCTGATGGATGGCCTCGCCCAGCCCGTACAAATCTGCCGCCTGGCGCAGGCTTTCGGGCAGCGGGTCCGAAATGCGCGGCGACCAATAGTTGACCACCTGATCCATCAAATTACGCAGCCATTTTTGGGTGATGTTGGCGGTGAGCGCATAAATTGGCACAATGCGATTGGTATGCAGGTGTTCGGTTTCCACCGGTTCCCAATCCGGGCTGTTCATCACCAGACGGCCCAAATATTGTTCGATTTTTCCGGCAACGGCGATGGGCATGCCCTCTTTAAAACGATTCATTAGCCAGGGCTGGTTGAACCAACTGATGCGCAGCGCGCCAGTGCCATCGCTGATGACGACCTCCACAACCTGCATTTTCCCGCCGCGAATGGGGCGGTTAAAAACGCTCTGAATCTGACCGATGACCGTCACCACCTCGCCGTAAAATAAATCACGGATGGGTTTGAGCAGGCTGTAATCGTCATAGCGGCGCGGAAAGTTGTAGAGCATGTCGCCCAGGGTGAAAAGCCCCAGTTTTTCGAGCGAGGAAGCGTTTTTGGGGCCGACACCCTGCAAAACCGTCAGCGCCGCGTTGAGCGCAATCGGCGTCTGGCTGGTTTGCGCGCCAGGGTAGGAAGATGCGCGGGGGGCGGGAGCGCGCCGGGGAGCAGGTTCACCACGCGGCGCAGATTCTGACGCTTGCGGTGAGCGCGCCGCTGGAGAGACCCTGATTTCGGCTGGTGCGGATTCTGCGGCAGATTTTTCGGCAGCGTAAACCGGTTCGGGCAGGATACTTTCCCCATTTTGGCCCTGAACGCGCTTCCAGACGCCCTTGAGCGTATCGGCGCGCGAGGCAGGCGTCAGCCGGGCATAATCACGCAGGCGGCTGGCGACAAGTTGAATCAGGTCTTCCGCCAGGCCTTCATTGCGGGCCTCGGCCTCCCAAAAATCCAAAATTTTTGCCAACCCGCCAATCACGGCGGTGTTGGCATATTTATTTTCGGCTTCGAGACGGAAAAATTTACGGAGTTTTTCGATGGCTGGTTGCATGGGGGCTATTTTATCATGAGCGACCAGCCCGCCCGCGGACGCTAAACGCCGCGTTTGAATTTTTGCTCGGCGCGCCAACGAATGGCCCAGCCGGTCAGCGCCAGCAGCAGCGCCAGCCCGGCCAGCGCGCCGGAGCTTTTCGGCCAGGAGGAGGCCGGGGCGGGCGATGCGGCGGGGAGGCCGTTCTGCGTATCGGCGGGCGGAGCCATTTTGACGCTGGTCGCTTCGGGGGCCAGCGAGCGCAGCTCTGCGCCGGGGTCGGAGGTGGCGGCTGGGGCCAGCGCCGCCAGCGGAGGCGTTTCCGTTTCGGCGGGGAGGGCCTCGGCGGGGGCGGCGGCGGCCAGCATGGGCGCTTCAGCGGCGGGCGCAGACGCGCTTTGCCAATTCAGCCCCAGGCTGAAGAGGAAGAAAATCGCCGTCAGCGCCGAGGCCCACTGAAAGAGGGGGAAAAGGCGCGGAGTCGGCGCGCGCAACCCGGCCATCTGACGCGAAAGGGTGAAGTTGCGCGGGGCGCGGCGCTGGGGAAGTTGGCGCAAAAGGGCGCGCGCCTGGCGCAAATTTTCCAGGTCGGCGCGCAAATTTGGTTCCTGTTCGAGACGGGCGCGCAGGCGCTGGGTTTCCCCGGCGGGCAGGCGCTCGTCCAGCAGGCTGGAGAGTTTTTCGATGTCGTTGAAGTTGGGGATTGTCATGGGCGCGCCTCCCCTTTCAGACGAAAGGCGGCGGGGAGAAGTTCCCAAAACTCCTGCAAACATTCGCGCAGGCGCAGACGGGCGCGCGCCAGACGGCTTTTAATCGTCCCCAGCGGCGCGCGCAGGGCCTCGGCGGCTTCGCTGTAATCCATGCCCTGCACGTCGGTCAGCACGACTACCGCGCGAAAATCCAGCGGCAGGGCATTCAGGCAGTGCTGAATGGCGTGTTCCAATTCATCGGCTTCGGCGCGCTGTTCGGGCGTCATGGCCGAATCGGCCAGCCAGCGCGGCGATTCGATTTCCTCGTCATCGTCACCGGCGGGTTCGAGCGGCGTGGTCGGGCGGCGTTTTTGGCGGCGCAGTTCGTCATAACAGGCGTTGGTCACAGTGCGCAAAAGCCAGGCTTTAAAAGA
>JAVHNW010000038.1:0-1220 GCA_036169755.1 bacterium
CGCTTTCCAGCCTGCACCCCAGCCGTTATTTGATGCAATCCTTCCCCTTTCTCTTTCCCGCGCTGGGGCTGGAAGCGCACCGCTTTTGGCAGTTCGCCCTATGGATTGGTGTCAGCGCGGCAGCGGCCATTGCGTTGATTTTCCCCCGCCGCCAGGCCTCCCTTTCCTTTTGGCGCGCGGCTCTGACTGGCGCCTGGTTTTTCCTGTTTTTCCTGCGCGTTGGCATTTACTACCACCTGCTGCCGATGCTCATCCTTCCGGCGCTCTTCGTCTCGCCGCGCCGTCCCTGGCGTTCGCTGGCGGTTGTGATGCTTGCCTCGCTCTGGGCGGGAGTCAGCCGGGTCAATTGGTTTCCCGTCCCGGCCATGCTGGCGATTGCGATTTATGTACTGGAAATGCCGCCGCAAAAGCAGGGGCTGCGTTATTGGGCCTGGCCGCTGGTCTGGGGCGTTTTGGGCCTGCTGGCCGCGCTCGCCGCGCAGGCGGCCTACATTCCGCTTTCGGGCAATGCTCAAAATGCGGAGGTTTTCGCCAGTAGTTTTTCCTCGGCGCTGCTTTGGTACCGGCTGTGGCCGAATGAACTCTTTGCGCTGGGCATCGTGCCGGGAATTTTGCTGTTGAACGCGCCGCTGCTGGCGATTCTCGCGCTGGCGACCCGCCAGTTTGCGCTGGGTTTCTGGCGCTGGGCGGCGATTTGGGGCATGGTGGCCGCGCTGTTTGCGGGCAGCCTGGTGGTCAGCGTCAAAATTGGCGGCGGTGGTGATTTGCATAACATGGATGCCTTTGCCGCCCTGCTCAGCCTGGTTTGCGCCTGGCTGTTGGCGGGAAAAGGCTCAGCGGGGGATTTTTCCCGCCTGCAGGCGTTGCGCGTTCCCTGGCCGCTGACGGCTTTCGCGCTGATTCTGCCGCTCGGCCTGCTGCTTCCCTCGCTTGCGCCGCGTGAAAATTTTGACATGCAATGGGCCGGGCAAAATTTGGCGCAGTTGCGGGCGGCGGTGGAAGGCGCGCCGGGGCCGGTGTTGTTCGTCAACGAGCGCCAATTGGTGGTTTTTGGCCGGGTGAATGTGCCGATGACGCCAGAGTATGAGGCGGTGACGCTGATGGAAATGGCGATGAGCGGCAATAGGACCTATTTAAACCGTTTTTACGCCGACCTGGCCGCGCATCGTTTTGCGTTGATTGTGGCTGGAAAGCAAAACCTGGGCATTAAAGACGATGGC
>JAVHNW010000039.1:0-6113 GCA_036169755.1 bacterium
TTCCACTCTGGCTGATGGTCTACTACCGTTACGCCCCCTACCTGATGCCATGAAACACTCTCCCATATTGGCTCCCTCCATTTTATCTGCTGATTTCACCCGCCTGGGCGCAGAACTCAACGCATGTCAGCAATCCGGCGCAGACTGGATTCACGTGGACGTGATGGACGGCCATTTTGTGCCAAACCTGACCTTTGGCGCGCTGATGGTCGCCGCCTGCCGCCGCGTCACCGGCCTGCCGCTAGATGTTCATCTCATGGTGGAAAAACCCGAAACCCTGCTGGAAGATTTCGCCCGCGCCGGCGCCACCCGGCTGACGGTACATCTCGAAACCTGCCCGCATTTACACCGCACCTTGCAGCAAATCAAAGCCCTGGGCGTCCAGGCGGGCGTTGCCATCAACCCGTCCACCCCGGCCTGGGCGCTGAAGGAAATTTTACCCTTCGCCGACCTGTTTTTGGTAATGACCGTCAACCCCGGTTTCGGCGGACAAAAATTTATTGATTTGACGCCCAAAATCCGCGAACTGCGCGCCATGCTGACGGCGCTGGCCTCACCCGCCTGGCTGGAAGTAGATGGCGGGGTTTCAGCAGCGACTCTGCCGCTGCTGCTCGCCGCCGGAGCCGATGCCTTTGTCGCCGGAAGCGCAATTTTCTCCCACCCTGGCGGCATTGCCGCTGGAATTAACGCCTTAAAAACAAAAATCACGGCCTGAACCGTGATTTTTTTGGCAAACCCGCGCGCTTAAGATTTGGCAAGCGTGCGAATGCATTTGGTGCACAACGTCTTACGGAAGAGCACACCGTTTTCCAACACCGAAACCGTTTGCAGGTTGGCGCGGAAGGCGCGATTGGTGGCGCGTTGTGAGAAAGAACGACTGTGACCGAACGTGGTACTTTTACCGCAGTGAGCGCATTTCGCCATGAGAAAATTTCCTTTCTTGCTATAATTACCTTACCAGACAGGCGCGTCAGTCTACCATACGACGTATCTTTCGACAAGAGAAATGTGTTATACCCTTCGCAAAGGATGATGATTATGGGACAAGAAAAAACAACACTGGGAAGTATTCACATCTCGCCCAACGCAGTTGCGAGCATCGCCTACCACGCCACCCTGCAATCCTATGGAGTTGTTGGCCTGGCCCCCAAAAACCTGGCCGAAGGGCTGACGGCCACCATCACCCGCGAACCCAGCCGGGGCGTAAACGTCCAATTTGATGGCGACATGCTCAACATTGATATTTATGTCGTCGTGGAGTATGGCACGCGCATCGCATCGGTGGCGCAGAGCGTTGGAAACGCCATCCGCTACCAGGTGGAAAAAGTCATCGGGCTGAAGGTCAGCCAGGTCAACGTCCACGTGCAAGGGCTGCGCGTCAGCAACCCGGATTAAAACCCACATTTCAATTTATACAGCAAACATCCAGATACCCCAATCGAAATATCGGAGAGTTCTTCCATGCCCCAAACGTCTTTTGATGGAATCGCCCTGAAGGAATTGGTGGAGGCCGGTCTGACCTGGCTGCGCACCAATCAGCAAACCGTCAACGCCCTGAATGTTTTTCCCGTACCCGATGGCGATACCGGCACCAACATGCTGCTGACCATGCAATCAGCCTATGCCGAAATCGCCAATTTGGGCCACCGCAACGCCGGGCAAATGGCCGCCGCCATCGCCCAGGGCGCACTGATGGGCGCGCGCGGCAACTCTGGCGTGATTCTCTCCCAACTTTGGCGTGGATTTGCGCGCGGGGTGCACGGCCACGAAACCATTGACGCCGCCACCCTTTCGCGCGCTTTCGCCGAGGCGCGCGACACCGCCTACAAAGGCGTGGTGCGCCCGGTCGAAGGGACAATTCTCACCGTCAGCAAAGACATCGCCCTGGCCGCCGCCGCCGCCGAGACGCAAGACCCACTCGAAATGCTGCGCATCATCGTCTCCGCCGCCGATAAATCCGTGGAAAGCACGCCCGAATTTCTGCCCATTCTCAAACAGGCGGGCGTGGTCGACTCGGGCGGGAAGGGGCTGTTCTTCATCCTCGAAGGAATGCTGCGCCACCTGGACGGCCTCTCACTCGACGCGCCGCTCATTTCCGTCCGGCCACTTTCGGCCATGAACCTCGAAAACGCGCTCGAAGACGTGGAAGAAGGCCAGGACTGGGAAGTCGTGGTGGATTTCCGCCCCAAAGCCGATTTTGACCTGCGCCCCTTTTACGAACAATTGGAAACCATGGGCACCTCCATCCAGGTCGGCGAAGGCGAAGGGATGTACCGTATGCACATCCACGTCCCGCTCGAAAACCGCTACAAACCCATCGAATACATTCTGGGGCTGGGCACCATCACCAAAGTTGCCATCGAAAACCTGCTGGCGCAAATGGACGAAATTCAGGCCGAAACCGGCTCCCCCTCGCTGGAACTGACCAACATCGAACCCGGCCAAATCGCCGTCATCGCCGTCTCGCCCGGCGTCGGGCTTTCGCGCATCTTCGCCAGCCTGGGAGTCGCCGCATTGGTGGCGGGTGGACAAACCATGAACCCCTCCACCAAAGATTTTCTTGACGCCTTTGACACCCTGCCCACCGAAAAAATCATCATCCTACCCAACAACAAAAACATCATCCTGGCCGCCAACCAGGCCAAAGAAGTCAGCGCCAAACAAGTTTACGTTGTCCCCAGTAAAACCATCCCCCAGGGCCTTTCGGCCCTGCTGCACCTCGACCCGGCAGGCGACGTGGAAAAAGTGGCCGGAAAAATGACCCGCGCCCTCGACTCCGTCATCACCGGCGAAATCACAGTCGCCACCCGCTCGGTCGAAATTGACGGCGTCACCGTGCGCGAAGGCCAGGTCATCGGCCTGCTCAACGGCAAACTGGCCGTCTCCGCCGAAACCATCGCCGAAACCTGCCTGCAACTGCTCGAAAAAGCCGAAGCCGCCACCTACGAACTCATCACCCTCTTCTACGGCGGCGACCTGAACCACGCCGAAGCCAACCGGCTCGCCGACCAAATCCGCCAAGCCTATCCCGACCAGGAAATCGAAGTACAGGAAGGCGGACAGCCCCATTACCAATTCATCATCGCCATCGAGTAAACCCTGCCGCCGTCCACTCCACCCGGACTCCAAAGTCAGCCGACTTTGGAGTTTTCTCTCATGATAGGCCTTATCACCGACTCCCCCGCCGACCTGCCCCCCCGCCTGGCGCAACGCTACCAGATTGAAGTCATCCCGGCCATCCTCATCATCGAAGGAAAAGCCTACCGTGACGGTCTGGACATCACCCGCCAGGAATTTTACACACGCCTGCCGGGGATGAAAACCTCGCCGACAACCGCCACCCCCTCCCCGCTGGAATTTGCCTCCCGCTACCGAAAACTACTCCAGGCTGGCGCAGAACAGGTCCTGGGCATTTTCACCGCCGAAAGGCTGACCGCCATCCCCAACATTGCCCGCCAGGCCGCGCTCGATTTTCCCGGCCAGGTAACGGTACTCGAAAGCGGCTCACTCTCGCTAGGAATCGGATTCCAGGTACTGGCCGCCGCCGAAGCGCGCGAAAAAAACCTGACGCTGCAAGCCATCCTCAACGCGGTACAATCCACCCGCCAAAGGCTGAAAGTCGCCGCCGCGCTGGACACGATGGACTACCTGCGCCGCAGCGGACGCCTCCCAGCGGCCATCACCCGTCTCGGCGGATTATTGCACATCCGCCCGGTAGTCGAACTGCGCGAGGGACAAATTTTACCGCTGGGCGCGGCCCGCGCCACCCTCAGCGCCAACCGCCTGCTGCGCCAAACCCTGCTCGACCTCGGCCCGCTGGAAAAACTGGCAATTTTGCACACTCACGCCGAAATTCGCGCAAAAAAATTTCTATCTGAACTGAAAGACGCGCCCGGCATGCCCGCCCACATCGAAATAGTCAACGTCACCACCGTCATCGGCACACATGTCGGGCCAAACGGGTTGGGCTTCGCCGCCATCACACAGCGTTAACCCGCCCCGCAAATCACAGATTTGCGCCACAAGACCACCAAAAGGAAACTCCATGAGCAAAATCGCAATCATTGGCGCAGGCTACGCGGGCCTCTCCGCCGCCTGGGATTTAAACAAAGCCGGCCACGAAGTCACCATTTACGAAGCCGATGACCACCCCGGCGGGCTGGCAAGCGGCTTCAAAGAACCGGGCTGGGAATGGTCGGTGGAAAAGTTTTACCATCACTGGTTCGCCAGCGACTCGGCCATGCTGGGGCTGATGGACGAACTCGGCCTGCGCGAAAAAGTGCTCTTCCCGCGTCCATACACCGTCATGTACCACAAAGAACGTTTTTACCCGCTCGACTCGGTGCTGAAAGCAATTCTCTTCCCCGGCCTGGGCTGGGGCGTGGATAAAATCCGCTTTGGGCTGGTGGGGCTTTACCTGCGCCTGACCAGCGACTGGCAAACGTTGGAAAAATTCACCGTGGACGAGTGGATGCGCAAATGGGTCGGCGAGCGCGTTTACAAATTAATGTGGGAACCGCTGGTAGTTGGCAAATTCGGCGAGAAATACGCCAAACAGGTCAACATGGCCTGGATGTGGGCGCGTCTGCACGCCCGCACCACCCGCCTGGGAACTTTTACGGGCGGCTTCCAGGCATTTTCGGATCAGTTCGCGCAAAAACTACGGGAGCGCGGGGTGACGATTCGGTTGGGGACGCCGGTCACGCGCGTTGAGCGGGATTCAGCCTCCGGCTTGCTGCATCTGGCAACGCCCTCGGGCGTGGAACAGGCCGATAAAGTCCTCATCACGCTTTCGCCAGGCATGGCCGCCAAACTGGTTCCAGCGCTTCCCCCCACGTATTTACAGGGATTGCTGGCTTTAAAAAGCATGGGCGCGGTGGTGCTGGTGCTTTCGCTCAGCCACCAACTTTCACGCGAAGGCTACTACTGGTACAACATTCCCAAAAGCGCCGGTTTCCCCTTTTTGGCGGTAGTGGAACACACCAATTTTGTGGCCTCCGACCATTTTGGCGGCGAACACATCGTTTACGTTGGTGATTATTTGGAACCAGAACATGCGCATTTTTCGATGAGCGCCGAAGAACTGCTGGCAAAATTTGCGCCGCACCTGAAAAAGTTCAACCCCGATTTTGAGCCGGACTGGGTCAAAAACGTCCGTGTTTTCCGCACGGCCTACGCCCAGCCGGTGCCGCTCGTCAACCATTCGCAGCATATTCCGGCGATTAAAACCCCGGTCGAGGGCGTTTTCCTGGCTTCGATGAGCCAGGTGTACCCCTGGGATCGGGGAACAAATTTTGCGGTAGAAATTGGCCGCCGCGCGGCGAGGGAGATGCTGGCATGAACGGGCTGCTGCTTCTCGGCGATGTTGTCACGCTGGCCGCGCTGACTCTGCTCGGGTTTGCCACGCACGGCGAAAACGGGCTGACGGTTTTTCCGCGCATGGCGGCGACTTTTTTCCCGCTGCTGGCAGGCTGGTTTTTGGCGGCCCCGGCCCTGGGCCTGTATGATTCTGCCAATTTTCGCGCGCTGTGGCGGCCTCTTTTGGCGATGGCGCTGGCCGGGCCGCTGGCAGTTTTACTGCGCGCGCTGTGGCTGAACGGAGTGGTCATCCCCATTTTTGGCCTGGTGCTGACCGGCAGCGGCGCGCTGGCTATGACGCTGTGGCGTGGAATTTGGCTTTTGCTCAACCGCAAAAGCAATCAAAAAACGGGATGATGTTACAATTCGCCCAACTTATTCTCAAAAAAGGACAAACGAAATGAAAGAAGAACGAAGCACGTTCCACGCCCAGGAGGCTGTTTTGCGCGTCGCCATGTGGGCCAGCATTTTCTCTTGGGCGGTATTGGTTTTGTACCTGCTCAACTTTACCGGCGACCTGGTCAACCTGTTCCAAAATTGGCCGCCGCAGCTGCCATCCGATGTTCTCAGCCAAATCTTGGCCTGGGCCAGCCTGCTTTCCAAACCGATTTTCGGCGGTATGTATTTTCTGGTTCTGCAGGGTGTGGCGCAGCTGCTCAACCTTGGGTTGGATATTTATCTGCAATCGGCAGAAACTGAAGAAGAAGATTAATCTATTTTCCCCGTCAAACCAGACGACCGCCCGAGATCGGAAG
>JAVHNW010000040.1:0-1217 GCA_036169755.1 bacterium
CCATCGTGCAGAGAAACCGGCGCGCTGGAAGCGGCTTCCAGCCCGGCGCCGTAGGCGCTGCTGGTAAAGCCGCTCATATTCAGAGTCGAAATTTGGGTGGTGGTGTCGAAAATGGGTTCAATCACGCCCAGCGCCAACTGGTCGGTCAGCGTCAGCGCGGGATTCGTCCCTTCCGGGATGGCGACCGCCAGCCGGTAGCGCAGCACCTCACCAATTGCCAGCGGGCGCGGGTCGCCTTCGAGCGTATCCGCTTCGCTGGTCGCCAAAATGGATTTCGCCACCGAAATTGTGTCGGAGGTGAACTGGGCCGGGTCGCTGCTGCGATAGTTGTTGATTAAGCCGGAGCCATCACGCTCATTGGCGTCGGTTCCGCTGAGGCTGGTCCAGGTGGCGGTGGCGGTATTGTCCACCGCCTGAGCCGGGGTAATCGCCGCCAGGATGGTGGCCGAATAGCTGATGGTGACGCTGTCGCCGACGGGGATGACGCCGATGGTGACATCCACCAGGTTTCCCACGCCGGAGGGGTTATTGTCGGTAAAACCGCTCGCGCCGCCGGTAAATGCCGCGCTGGCCGAGCCAGCCGTCAGCGAAAGCACGGCGGGCAGGGTATCGGTCAGCTGCAAATCATAGGCTGGGGCCGAGCCGGTATTGGTCAGCACCACCTGGTAATTCACCGTGCCGCCCGCGTCAATTTGGGCAGAGATGGAGGCAACATCTTTGGCAACCGTCAAATTCGGCTCGACCACCGTCAGCGGAACGTCATTGGAAACCACCGGCGCGGCGGCATTAATGCTGACGCCAAAATTGTTGATGGGCATCGGCGCGCGGTTGTCCTGATTCAAACTGACATTCAACAAAACGGCGTTGAATTCAATGACAACATATTCATTATCGGGGTCGGTATCGCTGTTGGTCAAGTCGCCCAGCGAGAAAACCGGGTCAACGCCATCGCCGAAGGGGCCGCCGGAGGCCGTCAGCGCGCAGTCCACGCTGGCGGTGGGCAGGCTGATGTCATCCGCCGCCACGCCGCTGTCGTTGGCGCAGGTCAGGGTCGAGGAGGCGATACCGGCTCCGTTGGAGACAAAGGCAAATTGGGCCGAGCCATCATCCAGGAATTGCATCCCGGCTGGCAGGGCATCGGTGACGACGAAGGCCGGGGAGGAGCCTTCAGCGATTTGCACCGCCAGGCGGAAGCGGGCCACTTCGCCGATGGTCAA
>JAVHNW010000041.1:0-6088 GCA_036169755.1 bacterium
TACCCCCACCCCCGATTTGCGCGAACAGGAAATCATTTTTGCCCAGGCTCAGCAGCAATTGGCGGGCGGCGATTGGAGCGCGACGCTTGCCACGCTGGATGGCCTGCGCAAACGCGACCCGTCTTACCGCGCCGCGCAAGTGGATGGCATGTATTATTCCGCGCTGCGCAATCGCGGTGTTTCCCAAATTCTGGGAACGGGCGCCTACGCTGATTCGCCCAACCTGGAGGGCGGCATTTACGACCTGACTCTGGCAGAACGCTTCGGCCCGCTTGACGGCACCTCTGACGGCTTGCGCAGTTTCGCCCGTCAGTACATTCAGGGCGCTTCCTACTGGGAAATTGACTGGTACCAGGCCATGACCTACTTTGGCGAGGTTTCGCGCATGACCCCCAATCTACGTGACGCTTCCAACGTCACCGCCACCGAGCGCTATCGCATCGCCCTGCTGCGTTATGGCGATGTGCTGGCCGCCAATGGAAAACTCAAAGACCGCTGCCAGGCGCTGGATTATTGGACTCAATCCTTCAACATGGGCCAGCCCGAAGCCGGCTACCAGGATAAATTCAACGCGCTCTACGCTGAATGTGTCCCGCCAACCGCCACCCCCGAACCTATTTTGATTGAGCCGACTCTCGACCCGAATCTGACGCCGGTGGCAACGCCCTAAATTTGGCCGTCTGAAAAGCAAAAAGTGCGCCGGGGAAAAACCGGCGCACTTTTTTTTTTTGAAGCGGGGAAAATCTCAGAGCTGGCGCAGTTCAATCGGCGCTGGGAGGCCGGTCAGGTCGTAGGTCATGCCGCCAGTGATGCGCACGGGGACGATTTCGCCAATCGGCAGCTGGCCTTCCACCAGCACCAGGCCGTCAATTTCGGGCGCGTCACGGTAGGAGCGGCCAATCGACAGGCCGTTGTCAAATCCTTCCACCAGCACTGGCAGCGTTTTGCCAACGTAGGACTGGTTGATTTGCAGGGAAATCGCTTGCTGAATTTCCATCAGCCGCGCCCAACGCTCTTCCTTCACCTCGGCGGGCACAGGGTCGCCGAGCGGCTCGGAACTCGTTCCCGGCTCGAAGGAAAACTTGAAGGCGCCGACCCGGTCGAAGCGAATTTCCTGCACGAAATCCAGCAGTGTTTGATATTCTGCCTGCGTTTCGCCGGGATAGCCAACGATGAAGGTGGTGCGTATCGCCAGGTTGGGAATTTTGGCGCGCATTTTTGCCAATGTGGCGTGAACCCAGTCAATATTGGCCGGGCGTTTCATGCGGCGCAGGGTGTCGGGATGCGCGTGCTGCAGGGGAATGTCGAGGTAGGGCAGAATTTGCGGGCGGGCGGCCATCACCTCAATCAGATGGTCGGTGACGTAGCCGGGGTAGGAATACATCACTCGAATCCAGTCCATTTCTGGCACCTGGTCGGTGATGGCTTCCAGCAGGGTTGCCAGGCCGTCTTTTAAGCCCAGGTCGTGACCGTAATCGGTGGTGTCTTGGGCGATTAAAATCAATTCGCGCACACCCGCCGCGCGCAAGTCGCGCGCTTCGGCCACGATGCTGTCCAACGGGCGGCTGACGGCGCTGCCTTTGATGAGTGGAATGGCGCAAAAAGCGCAGGGGCGGCGGCAGCCATCCGCTACTTTGAGGTAGGCGCTGGTTCCGGCCACGCTGACGCGGCGCGCGCCGTGTTCATCGCTGCCAACGGTCGGGCTTTCGGGCAGGTGATAAATTGGCTCGGGGTGCGGCGTGGCGCGCAGTTGGCGCGTCAATTGAACAATGTCCATCCAGCGCCGCGTGCCAAGAATGCCATCAATTCCCGGCACCTGGCGGGCGACTTGTTCGCCGTAGCGCTGGGTGAGGCATCCGGCGGCAATCAGCAATTGATTGGGGCGTTTGCTTTGGGCCAGTTCGCCCAACACGCTCAGCGATTCTTCTTTGGCTGGGCCGATGAAGCCGCAGGTATTGACAATCAAGACACTGGCCTGCGTTGGTTTTTCGACAGCCCGATAGCCGTCTTCCAGTAATAACTGCGCCATCGAATCAGAGTCGACGGTATTTTTGGCGCATCCAAGCGAAACAAGGTGAAAGGTTTTTGGGGTTGGCATGATTTATGGCTCCACAACTGGCGCCAGGCTGGGGGTAAGAGTAAGAGTGGGGCTGCGCTGGAAGCGCGGTGTATTACTTGGGGTTGGGCTGGAGGTGGGAGTGGGCGTTTCCACCCCGTTGAGAGTGTAAATCAGATTGACGACTTCACCTAAACTGCCCATGCGCCCCTGATCCAACTGATTGAACAAGACCTGCACTGCCGCGCCGTTGCCGGTCAGCACTTCCACGCTTTGATTGCCCTCAAAAGTCAGCGCCGCGCCGGGAGCGACTCGTTCATTCAACTTCAACTCGCCATCCACCAGCACGCGCAGCAGCGTGCGCTCACTAATCAGCAGCGTGATTTGTACTACCGTGCCGGGCAGCGGCGTGGGCGTGGTCAGCGCCTCGGTTGGAAATTCTGCGCCGGAGACAATCGGCGTGGCTAACTCCTCCAAACCGGCGGCGTTTTGGCTGGTCGGCGCGGCCTGGGCGCTGGGCGTTGCCAGCAAAATATCCGAAATGGAGGGGCCTTCGGTGGCCTGCGCGGCGTTCTCCGGCTCGAAAATTCGCACCGCGCCCCATACAATCAGACTGAAGAAAATAATAATCATCGCCGCGCCGAAGATCAAATCGGGGCTGATGAAGCGGCGCAAAAACGGCGCGGGGCCGGGCGCTGCGCGTTTGCTGGCGGGCGCGGGCTGACGCTCCTCGCGCCGGGCTTGCAGCGCCTCGGCAAAACGCAGCAAGAGCGCCTCGCCATTCATATCCAAAAACGTGGCATAGGCGTTCAACATGCCGCGCGCTTGCACCGGCGAGGCCAGCTCGTCCAGGCGGCCCGCTTCCAGCCGCCCCAGGTTGGCTCTGCGGATGCGCGTGTGGCGCTCGATTTCGTCCAGAGTCAGGCTCAACGCTTCGCGGCGCAGGCGCAGGCTGACGCCGATTTCACGCAGGATTGAATCGGAGCCAGATTCGGCGCGGGCGGTGGATTCTGTCAGGACGGGCGAATCTGGCGGCGGGCCGGGTTCGCTTTCGGCGGCGGGTTCCGGCTGAGGGGTGGATTCGGCTGGGGCGTGGGAGGCAGGCTGCGGCGGCGAATCTTCGCCTGCGGCGGGCGCGGGGGAAAACTCCGGGCGCGGCGCCAGTTCTGCCGCGTTCAATCCCAAAAATTCGGCGTAGGCGCGTAAAAATCCGCGCGCCTGGGCGGCGGAAGGCAGGCCGGAAAGGTCGTCGGCCTCCAGCGCCTCCAGGTAATGCAGGCGGATGCGGGTGGCCTGGAAGGCTTGTTTCAGGCTGAGTTTTTTGGCTTCGCGCGCGGCGCGCAGGGTTTGGCCGGGAGTGGGCATGGGAAAAATGAAAAATGCAGAATGATGAATGAAGAATTGGCTTCGTCATTCATCATTCTGCATTCTTTTTTGGACGGAATTTTTATTCGGCGGCGGGTTCTTCAGCGGCAGGAGCGGGGGAGGCTTCGGCGGCGGGAGCGGCGGGTTCAGCAATTGGGTTGCTGTCGCCTTCGCGGTAGACGACGATTTTGATTTCGGGGATGAGGTCCACCGTCAGCCGCACGTGGGCGGGAAATTCTCCCAGGGCGCGGATGGGCTGCAGTTCGATTTGCTGGCGTTTGACGTCAACGCCGGTTTTGGCGCGCAGCGCATCGGCGACTTGCTGGGTGGTGATGGAGCCGTAGAGTTTGCCGGTTTCGCCCGCTTTCATGGCGAAACTGAGCGCGGTACCGACCACCATGCCAGAGACGGCTTCCATTTCGTGGTTGAGGATGGCGCGGCGTTTGGTGGCTTCGGTGGCGATTTTTTCGGATTGTCGCAGGGCGCCAGGGGTGGCGAGCACGGCCATGCTGTTGGGCAGCAGGTAGTTGCGCCCGTAGCCATCGGCAACTTTTTTGACTTCGCCGGCGTGGCCGAGTTTGTAAACGTCTTTAATCAGCAGTACTTTCATTTTCTTCAAGCCCTTTCGTGGCAAAAATTTACTGCGCCAGGCGCAGTAGTGACGGTTGGAGCGAAGGGTACAACGCTCCGGGCGCTCATTTTACCAGATGGACGCGCGTCCGGCAAGCGTCAATTGGCGCTCAGCAGCGCGGGAACTTCGGCCAGGCTGGCGACTTCCGCATCGGGGAGCGGGTCAATTTTCGGGGGGCGGGCGGCGCGCCGGGTGAGCCAGATGCTGTAGATGCCGAGGGCTTTCGCTCCGGCGATGTCGGTGTCGAGCCTGTCGCCGATCATGACGGCCTGGCTGGGGCGGATGCCCCAGTGCGCGAGGGCCTGCTCAAAGATGTGGGCGTGCGGTTTGCGAAATCCGCAGGCGGCGGAGGTCAGAATCAAATCGAAGAAGGGGGCGATGCCGAATTTTTCTGTCAGGTCGAGCACATCCTGGTGGTCACCGGCGTTGGAGACGAGGCCCAGGCGCAGGCCGCTCTCGCGCAGGGCTGTCAGGCAGGCCAGAGTGTCTTCTTCCAGCTGCCAGTTTTTCTGGGTGATGGCGTAGCGGGCGCGCAAGGCTCGTTGAATGATGGCGGGCGGCGGGTTGGGATGGCCGTTTTTCTCCAATAGTTCGCGCACAACGCCGAAGATGGTGGTTTCGATTTGCAGGCGGTCGCGTTCCCGGTAATAGCGCTTCAGGGTTTGGGTTAATTCCTGGTGAAAGGAATCTATTTCCAGCGGCAGACCGGCGTCAATCAGCGTTTGGGCCAGGGCGCGGTCGGCGCGTTCCAGCGTGGCAGGCCAGTCGCCCAGCGGGTGCATCAGCGTGTCGCCGAGGTCGAAGAGCGCAACGCGCCACATGGCCGGATTATCCGCCTTTCAGGTAAAGCCCCGCCGGGTCGAGTTCTTGGCGCAAGATTTGCAGTTCGCGCGCGCTGACGGGCCGGGTGAGACTGAGTGTTTCGGCTACTTTCAGCGGCCAGCCGGTGTTTTCGCGCGCCATTTCAACGGTTTTGCCGGGGTGCAGGGCGGTTAAAATTAATTCGCCGCTGGTATCTGGCTCAAGAAAACCCAGGTCGGTCACAACGCCGAGGGGGCCTTTGCCGCGCAGCCCGGCTTTTTCGCGCCCGCCCTCGCCGTTGAGATAACCGGCGGAAGTGAGAAAATCCACTTTTTCGGGGAAGCGGCGCTTTTGGTGCGGGGTCATGATGTAGCAGCGGTTGGCCCAGGCGGCAATTTCTTGCGCGCCGCCAGAGCCGGGCAGTCGCACTTTGGGATGCGCGTAGTCACTACCGACCAGGGTGGCGTTGATGTTGCCAAAACGGTCAATTTGTGCGCCGCCCAAAAAACCCACATCCACGTTGCCGCGCTGCAGGTAGTTGGCGAAGATGTCGTACATGCTGACCACCGAAAGCGCGCCGCTGACCAGTGTCGGGTCGCCGATGGAGAGTGGCAGGCGCGCCGGTTCGGCGCCGATGACGCCTGCTTCGTAAATCATGGTCAGGTTGGGGGCGTGAGTGCGTTTTGCCAGGTTGCAGGCCAGGTTGGGCTGGCCGACGCCGACAAAGACGACATCGCCATCGCGCAGCAGGCGGGCGGCGTTGACAATCATCAGTTCGGCGGAAGAATACGTCAGTTCACTCATGGTACTCCTTCTACTTTTTTTGCAATGGCCCAAGTTCATCAACAGCGCGGCCAATAGAAATCGCTGAGGCCGATTATACAACCCGTCAGCAGTCGGTGATGGTTTCCAGACGCCATCCCGCCCGCGCCAAAATTGTTATGGCAAGGCGGCGCAAAAATGCTGGATGCTTTCCGCCACCGCCTGCGGCTGCTCAAGCGGAACCAGGTGTGTGCTGCGGGCAATCGTCTGAATTTGAATGGCCGGATTTAGCCGCTGCACGCGGCGGGCGGCGGCGGGCAAAAACGTATCCGTTTTGGCGCCGCGCAAAATCAGCGTGGGAATTTTCAGCGTTTTCAGCCTGCGCCACAATTCCATATCGGGCGAAACGCCGCTGTCATAAATTTTCACTTCCCACTCTGGGCTGTAGCACAGGCGGTAGCCGCCGGTGGGCG
>JAVHNW010000042.1:0-1213 GCA_036169755.1 bacterium
GCCCTGCTGATGGAGGCCCGTCAGCGCTTTGGCCGCGCGCACAGCCTGAACCTCGAATATCCCAGCGGCCCCGCCGATTCCGCCATCGCCGCCGCGGGTTTTTCCGTCACCCGCACCCTGCTCTGGATGAAAGCCACCTGACGTGAAACTTTTAATTTCTGCTGGCGTACAATCAACGCTCAAAAAAAATCTCTTCCCCACCCCTGGAGTTTGCCATGAACCGCTTTCTCATCCGCCTGCTTATTAACGCCGTTGCCCTGTTTGCCGCCGTCAATCTCGTCCCCGGCATCACGCCACTTTCCGATTCGTGGATTTCGTACCTGGGACTGGCGCTCATCTTTGGCTTTCTCAACGCCCTGCTGCGCCCCCTGCTGAAATTTCTCACCTGCCCGCTGATTTTGCTGACCCTGGGCGTTTTCACGCTGGTAATAAACACCTTCCTCTTCTGGCTGACCGGCGCGATGGGCGCGGGGCTGGGAATCGGCTTCCGCGTGGACGGCTTTTGGCCCGCCTTTCTGGGCGGAATCATCGTCAGTCTGGTGAGCGTCTTGCTGGCGACTTTCATCAAGGAAGACTCCAAGCGCGAATAATTTGCGCCGCTGGCAAAAAAAAGGAGCGCCGACCAATTTCGGCGCTCCTTTTTTTTGCTGTCAGGCTGTCAGGCTGCCAGCCAGCCCCAACTCGGGCGCGATGCGGCGCATGGCAGCGATGACATTGCCAACATGTTCGCCCCACAAATCCACGCCCAAATCGGCGGCGGCGGCCTCCATTTCGGCGCGATTCGTACCGGCGGCGAAGGCCTTGTCTTTCCACTTTTTTTTGACGGAGGCCGGTTCCAGGTCAAACAAAGATTTGGAGGGCCGCACCAGCGCGGCGGCGGTGATCAGCCCGGTAATTTCATCGCAGGCGGCCAGCGCTTTTTCCAGGCGCGAGTCACGGCTGATGCCGGTGTTGCTGCCGTGGCTGAGGATGGCGCGCACAATGCCTTCGTCCACGCCGCGCGCCCGCAGCAGGGGCGCGCCATCCGCCGGGTGCTGTTCGGCGGTCGGATGAATCTCCCAGTCGAAATCATGCAGCAGACCGGTCAGCGCCCACACATCGGCGTCTTCGCCGTATTTTTCCGCATAAAAACGCATGGCGGCCTCCACGCTGAGCATGTGGCGGATGAGTGATTCACTTTTGACAAATTCATGCAGCAGGGCAAGCGCTTCAG
>JAVHNW010000043.1:0-1212 GCA_036169755.1 bacterium
GCCAATCGTTACTTTGGGAGGCAGCATGAAATCGAAGGATGAAATTGTCAAAAATTGGCTTCCGCGCTACACCGGCGTTCCGCTGGAGGAGTTTGGCCGCTTCATTTTGCTGGTCAATTTTGATGAGTACGTTTTGCGCTTTGCGGAATGGCACGGTGTGCCGGTGCGCGGCGAGGGCAGGCCCATTCGCAGCGCCACCGCCGAGGAAATTACGATTTTGAATTTTGGCATGGGCAGCGCCAACGCCGCCACGATGATGGATTTACTGGCGGCCATCAAGCCGCGGGCGGTGCTGTTCCTGGGCAAATGCGGCGGGCTGAAGGCGAAAAGCGCCATCGGCGACCTGATTTTGCCGATTGCGGCCCTGCGCGGCGAGGGAACTTCCAATGATTATTTCCCGCCGGAAGTTCCCGCTCTGCCGGCTTTCAGCCTGCAAAAAGCGGTTTCTACCACCATCCGCAACTATGGGCGCGATTATTGGACGGGGACGGTCTACACCACCAATCGGCGGGTGTGGGAACACGATGACGATTTTAAGGAATATTTGCGCCGGGTGCGGGCGATGGCGATTGACATGGAAACCGCGACTATTTTTACGGTTGGTTTTCACAACGAAATTCCCGCCGGGGCGCTGCTTTTGGTTTCTGACCAGCCGATGACTCCCGAAGGCGTGAAAACCGCCGAAAGTGACCGCCTGGTGACACGCGAATTTATGGATTTGCACCTGAAAATTGGGATTGATTCGCTGCGCGAGTTGATTAATCATGGGCTGACAGTCAAACATTTGCGCTTTGAGTTTGAGTAGGCTGTATTTCTAGGGCGGAAATTGCTTACGAAATTGGGATTGTTTTAACCTTTACATTCCGGCAGTTTATTGTAAACTCAGCCCCGTTGGCGTTTTTCCGGTGCCGCCCGGGGGGACGCCGTCAATCTTTAATTTTCAAAGAAAGGGAATTTTATGAATGTCCGAACAACTCAGCTCTTATCTGTCGCCTAAGTTACAAGGCCGCCCGAAAGCCGATGGCAGCGGAAACGGTATCTATGCCAAAGTCCCTTTAAAAAAGGGTGAAACCCTGGCCGTTTTCGGGGGTGTCGTTTATGAATGGGACACCTTTATTACCCTTCCCGACCGTGAGCGCAGTCTGTGCATCCAGGTCGAGGAGCGTTTATTCCTTGTACCGGATAAAATTGGGGAGGGTGATTATGTCAATC
>JAVHNW010000044.1:0-1208 GCA_036169755.1 bacterium
GCCACATCTACGGCAACCAGGCCAGCCTGTTCACTGCCAGCGGCTCAGCGGCGCGTAAATTCCGTTACGAGGTGGAAGCCGGGAATGTCGGTATCAATATTGGCGTGGCCGCGCCGATGGCGTTTTTCCCCTTCAGCGGCTGGAAAAACTCCTTCTTCGGCACCCATCACGGCCAGGCGATGGACGCGGTGGAATTTTTCACCCAGCAAAAAGTGGTGGTGGAACGCTGGCCAAAGGAATGGAGCCGGAAATTCTAAAAACGTAAACAGACTCCGCCCTCCCTGACCGGGGAGGGCGGAGTGGAAATTAAAAATTGAATTTTTGGAGAAACTATGAAAAACCTGCAAAACGCACAAGCCTACGCCGAAAAATGGCTGGAAATCATTCAGCAGCCCAATCGCCCAGACGAGGCCCAGGCCAAATGGATTATTGAAGAATCACTGCATAATTTTGGTGAACACTTCAACCGCGGTTGGCTCGACTATCGCAAATCGGTGACGCAGGCCGGGCAATGGGCCGCCGTCGAGTGGACAGGGCGCGGCGCCACCTTTGAAGACGTGCTGGGCCGCAAATACATAGACTTTTTGGGCGGCTTTGGCATGATGGATTTGGGCTGGAGTCATCCCGAAGTAGTGGCCGCCGTCCAGGCGCAATTACAGCGCAGCCCCATGCCCAGCCAGGAATTGATTGACCCGCTGCGCGGCGTACTGGCGCGTCTGCTGGCCGAAATCACCCCCGGCGATTTGAAATACAGCTGGTTCGCCGCCAGCGGCACCGAAGCCATCGAAGCGGCCATCAAACTCGCCAAAGTCTACACCCAAAAACCGGCCTTCATCGTGGCGCTGAAAGCCTTTCACGGCAAAACCATGGGCGCTCTTTCCATGATGGGCAAAGCCGACTACCGCCAGCCTGTCGGAATGCTCTACGGCGGCCCGGTCTACCACGTCCCCTTTGGAGACGCCGCAGCGGTGGAGCGCCAACTCGAAACCTGCCAACAAATCGGCGTGGGCGTGGCCGCCGTGTTGATGGAACCGATTCAGGGCGAGGCGGGCGCCATCGTCCCGCCGGACGACTTCTGGCCCCGCATCCGCGCCGCCACCAAAAAGCATGGCGCCCTGCTGATTGCGGACGAAGTTCAGACCGGCCTGGGGCGCACCGGCAAACTGTGGGGAGTCGACCACTGGAACGTTGTGCCAGACATCATCGCC
>JAVHNW010000045.1:0-6045 GCA_036169755.1 bacterium
TGTTCATTTCGCCGAATAGACGCGCGTTTTCCAGGGCGATTGCCACCTGGTTGGCCAGGCTTTGCAGGGTGGCAATGTCTTCGGGTTTGAAGTCGCTCTCGCGGGTGGACTGCACATCCAGTGCGCCGACAACGCGCTCACCAACAATCAGCGGCAGGGCAATTTCGGAGCGGGTATTCGGCAGCAGCGGGTTGTTGAAACGTACCGGGGCGTCGCCCACGTCGAGCGCGATGTGCGCTTCGCGCGACTGAATCGCCGAGCCGACCATGCTGTTTCCGCCGATTAACAGGCGGTGGTGGCGCGCCTTAAGAATTTCTCCGGCGGTGCCGGTGGCGTCTTTTAACTCGGCCCAGCGGTCGTTGACGAGAAAAATGGCGGCATAGTAATAGCCGAAGCGTTGGGTGATGACGTTGACTACCTGCAAAATGAGTTGATCGGGTTCGAGAATGGAACTGGCGACCTGGGCGACTTCGTTGACTGCCTTGAGTTGGGCGGTGCGCTGGCTGATGATACTTTCCATCTCCTGCCGTGCGGTGCGCACGGAATCGATGAGCGTGTTAAATTGCTGCGCCAATTGTTCAAACTCGTCCCCGGTGACGAGATTCAGCGGTTCCACTGTTTCGCCCAGGGCGTTTTTGCGCGCGAACTCGCTGAAGAGGCGCAAGGGGCGCAAAATCACAAAACTGACGGCGGCGCCAAGAATAATCAGCCCGATAATGGTTCCCAGCAGGCGGCTGCCCTGCTGGGCGCGATTGGCGGCTTCCAGGGCGGCGATTTGTTCGGCGTAGGGCAGGGAAATTTCCATCACGCCGAAGAAAGTTTGGTCGAAGCCGGGTAATTTTTTGCTAACGAGGGGCAGCAGCAGCGTAGCCTGGGGCTGGTTTTCTCCCTGTAAAAAGGCGTTGAATTGCGGCTTCATCTTTTTTTGAGCCGCGTCAAAACTTTCGCGCGGTGTGCGAAAGTTATCCGTCTGCGTTCCCGCGAAGTAGGAAAAACTTTCATGCGCGCTGGGCGGGCCGCTTTTTTGTGCTTTGACGTTGATTGGACGGGTAGTTGGATCGTATAGCCAGATTGTGTAACTAGCGCCAGTTTCCTGGCTTATTTTCTCAAGAAAGGCTTGTCCAAAATCAATACCCACCTCGACCATGCCGATGAATTTTCCATCTTTGAACATGGGCGCCACGCCGCGCACGCTGGTGCCGTTGACGCCCACTTCAAAACCGCTCGCCGCCTGATGGTTTTGAATGACGCTGGCAACGGTGGTGCGGTATGTGACCGAATCACCCAACTGGCTGGGACTGTGCGAGCGCAGGAAAACCACGCCCTGGTCGGTTTCTACATATAGATGGACAATGTTGTACTTTTCCTTCAACTCGCTAAAAATTGGATTGAGCAGTTTTAGCAAATTTACCCGGTCGCCCTTCAGATACAGTTCCTGAATATCTGCCCGGCTGGCTAGCGACAACGCCAGCGCCGCCGAGGTTGTTTCGTACCCTTTTAACTCGCTGGTGACAACGCCGCCGATGCGCTCCATATCCTTTTCTGCGCTGGCATTCAGTGTATTGAGATTACTCTGCCGGTCGAGATAGTTGGAAATGGCGAGAATAATCGCAAAAGAGAAGAGCGCAATCGCAATCAGCTTAATGGTCAGGCTGGTGCGCTGAAAATTTGTCAGCAGTTTGCGGAAGATGGAGTTGGACTTGCTTGAATTCATCGGAAGTCTCCCGGTATTACTGGGCTTTGGGCGTTTCGTCTTGCGCCGCGTTGAGATTCAGCCGAATGGAGACGCGGCGCGCGGCAAGCGTTTTGCCGAGTTCGTTGGCGGTGATGGCGATAATTTTGTCGCTGCTGGAGGTGCGGCGGATGCGATTGGCAACCTCGTACAAAATCCGCTCGCGTTCCACCTGCGTGCGGAATTGTTCCAGCAGCTGCGAGTGCGAAATAATGGCGGCCAGGCTGCCCGCCAGGGTGCCGAGCATTTCCTCATCATTTTCGGTGTAAGCCATCAGCCGCGGGCTTTCCACGTTCAGCACGCCCAACACTTCGTTGCGATAAATCAGCGGGATGGCGAGTTCTGAACGGACTTTGGTGTTGAGCGCAATGAAGCGCGAATCTTTGCTAACGTCATTCACGCGCTGCGCCTGCCGGTGCGCCGCCACCCATCCGGTGATGCCTACCCCAAAGGGGACTTCCAGCTTCGACGATTCTTGGTTGGCGTAGCCGACAGAAGCCTTCACCTGCAGGGTTTTGTGTTCGCTGTCGGCCAGCATGATGGCAATTTGGTCGCCGCCCATGGTCACTTGCAGGCCCTGCACCGCGCTGCTCAGCGCCTCTTCGATGTTGCTGCTGGAGGCGGCGGCGGTGGTGACGTGGTGCAGCAGGCGGTGCTGCGACAGGCGTTCCTGCGCCTCGGCAAATAATTCCGAGTTGACGACGGCCACGGCCAGTTGGTCGGCCAGAATTTGCATAATTTTGATGGTTTCATCCGTAAAGGCGTAGGCGTGCACGGATTGTACGTCAAGTACGCCCAATACCCGGTCGCCAACCCGCAGGGGCATGGCCGCCTCGGCTTTTGTCTCGGGCAGGAGCGGATTGGCGTAATAGTTGGGGTTTTTGCTGATGTCATTCACGATCAGCGCCTCGGCAGATTTGGCGACAGACCCGACGATGGATTTCGAGCCAACTGCCAGTTTGTGTCCGGCCCGTTTTAACTGCGCCCCGGCCTCGCCGGTGGCTTCGCGGATGATGGCGTATTCCCCGCCAGCGTCCACCAAAAAAACGGAGGCGTGATAAAAGTTGAAGCGTTCCCGAATCAGGCTGACGGCCTGTTTGAGCAAATTATCCACAATCAGGGAGCTGGAAACTTCGCGTGAAATTTCGGCCACGGTTTGCAGCTGCAGGGCGCGCTGTCGCGCATCTGCCAGCAGGCGGGTGTTGTAGATGGCGCCTGCCACTTGCGCGGAAAGCGAAATGAGAAGGCGCTGGTCGTTTGAGTTGAAGCGATTTTCGCTGTTGACATCCTGCAAAACCAGCGCTCCAACCGCCTCGCCGCTGACGATGAGCGGGCAGCCCAGCCAGGATTTCGCCGGCTGGCCGACATATTTGGCGCCCAGCGCCCGGCTGCGGCGTTCAGTGTCTTCGACCAGCATCAACGGCTGGCGGGTGCGAATCAAAATCGAAATCAGGCCTTCGCCCAGCGGGAATGGGTCGGAGGTGCTGACTTTTCCGTCACTGTACATGTAGGGGATTTCGATGGTTTCGGTTTCTTTGCTGTAAAGCGCCACCAGAAAATTGGTTTCGCCAATGGTGGCGCGAATTTGTTTATGCAAAATTTGATACAGATTGTTCAAATCGCTGGAAGATGAAATCGCCTGTCCGGTTTCGGAGATGGCTTCCAACTCGCGCAGGCGCTGCTGAGTGGCGCGCGCCGCCCGGATGTTTTCCTGCGCCACGGGGATGGTTTCGGCGCATTGAACAAAGGGGGCGATTTGTTCCTGGGTTAGCGTTTCGTTGGCGGGGCTGCCCAGCAGGAGGACGCCCTGCGTGACGACATCTGCCACGATCGGCAGAATCGCACACTGGCGGCATTCGGCCTGCTGAAGCGGGGCGAGCAGTTCGGCTGGCAGGTTTGCTTTTTCCAGGCTGGTAATTTCCGGCCCGCCGGAAAAATATTTTGCCACATCCGCCGCCGAAAACTCCAGAAATTCTGCCGCTTTTTCGATTTTTTGTGAGCGCGGGCCGCGCGCCAAAACCAATTCCAGGCCATTGTCGTTGACGGTGTAGTAGAGCGTCACGAAGTGGCGCGAGCTGAGTGCCTGCAAAATGGCCTGGTGCAGTTCATCTTCACTGCGCGCGCGAAAGATGGCGTAGTTGGTCTGGTGCAGGCGGGAGATTTCTTCAAAATCGGTGGAAGAGGGGGCGTGGCTCATGGGCAGTCTCGGTCGGCGCTAAAATAAAAAAGCGAGGGCGTCTCCTGGTGGAGTTCCCTCGCGCTGTCAACGTTCTTCGAAGGGTATCTCCCAGACGGGTTCTCCGCCGAGAATCCTCCGAATTTGGTCGGGAAATTTATCGGGGTCGAGCGGTTTTCCCAAAAAGCCATCGAAACCGGCGCTCCTGGCCTTGTTCATTTCTTCCAGGCTGGCTTCGGCGGTGACGGCGACAATGGGGACGTTTTTCAGCCGGTCGGAGGCGCGGATTTTTTTGAGCGCGCCGTAGCCATCTTCGTAGGGCAGGCGGATGTCCATCAGAATCAGGTCAAGCCGGGGCAGGGTGTCGGCATATTCAACGACTTCGTAGCCGGAAGTTTTCCATTCGCAATGGGTGCCCATGAAGCCCAACATGCGGGCGACCAGGACGAAGTTGGAGACGTTGTCTTCAACGACCAGCACCGTGGCGTCTTTGGGAGAGGTGGGTTTGCGAGGGGCATTGTCGGTTGCGCTCATGATTATCTCTTGAGAAAGCGTTCGATTTGGGCGGTGATGGTGTCAATATCAATGGGTTTTTGAATGTACCCGTCGCAACCGGCCTCGAGCGATTTTTCCTTGTCGCCTTTCATCACGTTGGCGGTCAGCGCAATGACGGGAATTCCGCCCATGTTTGGCAGTTCGCGGATGCGGGCGGTGAGGGTGTACCCATCCATTTCGGGCATGTTGATGTCCATCAAAATCAAGTCGGGGCGGAGTGTCGCCAGTTTGTGCAGGGCTTCCGTGGCGCTGGGCGCTTCAAAAACAGTAAATCCGTCAGCGGAAAGTACTCGTCGAATGAGCATGCGATTGTCGGGGTTGTCTTCTACATATAAAATTGTGGCGCGGCTTTCTTCCATAGAGCAGTTGCCTCCATCTGGCCCACTGCGGGGCGATTTTTAAGTCTATTCTACCGGCAAGCGAAATGGTCAGGGCATAACAGCACCCTTACAAAGCGTAGTTAGATTGTAGCGCAAAAACGGCACTTTTGGCGAAAAATCCTCTGTGAAATTGGCTACTATGCTGAGCGGGTTTGTACTATAATCGCACCACTATATTCTTCTGAAACGGAGGTTGAAATGGCCAGTGTAACGTATGAGAACGTTGTAAAGGAATTTGGGAGTGTTCGCGCAGTGAACAACCTGGATTTCCATGTGGAAGATAAGGAATTTCTTGTCTTTGTTGGCCCGTCGGGTTGTGGGAAGACGACAGCCCTACGTCTGCTGGCAGGCCTGGAGGAAATTACCAGCGGCCAGATTAAGATTGGCGATCGGGTGGTGAATGATGTGGCCCCCAAGGATCGTGACATCGCCATGGTTTTCCAGTCTTACGCGCTTTATCCGCATATGTCGGTCTACGATAATATGGCTTTCAGCCTGAAACTGCGTGGAACCCCCAAGGAAGAAATTAAAAAGCGTGTAATGGAAGCTGCTGAAATCCTCGGCATCAACGAATTGTTGGAACGCAAGCCCCGCCAGCTTTCTGGTGGGCAGCGCCAGCGCGTTGCCGTTGGCCGCGCCATCGTCCGCAATCCCAAAGTTTTTCTGTTTGACGAACCGCTTTCCAACCTGGACGCAAAACTGCGCGTTCAGACCCGCGCCGAAATTAGCAAACTGCACCAGCGACTGCAAACCACCTTCATTTATGTGACTCACGACCAGGTGGAGGCCATGACAATGGCCTCGCGTATCGCTGTCATCAACAAGGGCACGCTTCAGCAGCTGGATACGCCGCAGGTTTTGTACGATACTCCGGCCAATATGTTTGTGGCGGGTTTCATCGGCTCTCCGGCGATGAACTTCTTCCCCGGAACCATCAAGCGCAATGATACTCAACTGGTTGTGGATACCGGCTCCTTCGCCGTCAAAATCCCGGCGGACCGCGCTGCCATCTATCAGCCGTGGGTTGGTAAAAAAGTTGTCTTTGGCATCCGCCCGGAAGATATTTTCAACCCCGATTTCCTGCCCCCGGCCATTCACGCCGAAAACGTCCCTGCCAAAGTGGATGTGATTGAGCTGATGGGGAACGAAATCTTCCTCTACATGATGGCCGGTTCCCAGAACTTTGTCGCCCGCGTTGACCC
>JAVHNW010000046.1:0-1207 GCA_036169755.1 bacterium
GGGGGGGGGGGGCTGGGTTTGCAGCGCCAGGTTGATGTAGATGAGCAGGCCGATCACGGCAACGATAACCCCCACGCCGCTGATGAAAAAATTGATGGCGGTAAATGTGATGCCCAGTACCAGCGCAGCCAGCCAGACGGCGTTGGCGCTGCGCTGGTTGCGGTTGAGCAGGTAGGCGATGCCCAACCCGATGGCGAGCGCCAGCCCGTTGATGGCCAGGCCGACCATCTGCCAGGTACGTTCCTGAAAAGCGCCGAGCCCGAATATGGCTGCCGAAAGCCAGGCCGCAATCATGCCGGTGCGGATAATCAGGCTGGTGTTGCGGGTTTGTAATTCGCCGGAAAAATATTTAAAGGTGGCGGGGATGCCTCCGCCTTGCGGGAGGTTGCTCATCAGTTTTCCTGCTCTTTTTTGATTTTGACGACAACTTCTGCGCCGGGGGTGACGCGGCCCAGCTCTTGTACGGCGGTGCGCAAAATGGTTTCCACGTTGACCGAGGCGCCAATTTTTGCGGCGATTTCGCTGGTCAGACGGTCGCGGGAAGCCTGATTTTGGGTCTCGGTGTAGAGGCGGGCATTTTCCAGGGCAATGGCCAGACGCGCGGCAATATCTTCGGCGAGTTTGATGGTTTCGGGCGCCAGGGCTGCGGTGCTAAACTCCATTTTCAGGGCGCCAATAACCTGGTCGCGCAGTTTGACCGGCACGGTCAGGATGGTTTTGTCTTCGCCGGGGACGCTGACTGGTCGGCCCTGGCGCAATACGTTGGCGGTTTCGGTGGGCAGGCTGGTGAGCGGAATTAATTTATTGCCATCGTATTGGTAACCGGCCAGACCTTTTCCGGCGCTGGAGTAGGCGCGCCAGCTGGAAACGGTGAATTGCTGATAGGCCTGTTCCAACTCGTTGAGGTTCTTTTGCAGTTCTTCCACTAACTGTACGCGCTGAATAGCCAGCGCCAGCTGATCGGCCATGATTTGCAGGGTGGCGATGTCGTCCTGGTCGAAGGCGTCCGACTTTTCGCTTTGGACATCCAGCACGCCAATCACCTGGTCGTTAACTTTGAGCGGCAGGGCCATTTCGGAGTGTGTGTTGGGCAGCAGCGGGTTGTTGAAGTAGGTGGCGTCATGGCCGGTGTCGAGCGCGACGCGCGGCTCACCGCTGGCGCTGACGTAGCCGACAATGCCGACCTGACCAACTTTCAGTCGGTGAT
>JAVHNW010000047.1:0-6013 GCA_036169755.1 bacterium
CCCACCCGTACGCTGTCGCTTTTTTCGGCGCCGGAAGCCGGGGTTTTGAACAGGTTGCGCTGGCCCGATACTTCGCCACCGGAGGGCGGATAGGTTAAAAGCAGCCCCAAAAACGGCTCTTTTTTCTTCCCGGTGATGATTTCATAGGCTTCCGGCGCCTGCTCAATGGGAAAGCGATGGGTGACGAGCGGCGCCACCTTCAACTTTCCACTTTCCAGCAGCGAAACAACTGCCTGAAAGTTGCGGCCCTCCGTCCAGCGCACATAACCAATCGGGTAATCCTGGCCGTTTTCCTCGTAGCCGGGGTCGTAACGCCCCGGGCCGTAGGAACGCGAATTGATGAAATTGAGTTCCTTTTCATAATAAATTTTGCGCGGCAGAGTCAGACCCACCGCGCCGGTAGCCACAATCCGCGCCCGGTCGCGGGCAATCGCCCCGGCCAGTTCCACCGGGTCGGTGGATTTTGTGTCGGCGCAGATGATGACGCTGTCGAAGCCGCGCTGGGCGCAAAAGGCGGCGGCGGATTCGATAGCCTGCGAGCGGATACAGGCCGAAACGCCAAACTGCCCGGCCAGAGTCACCCGCTGAGGGTTGGGGTCCGTTCCCCAAACGCGGCACCCGGCTGCGGCGGCCACTTGAACCGTCAGCAGGCCGAGCAGCCCCAGGCCAATCACCGCCACATTTTCGCCCAGTTGAGCCTCCGTCAGCCTGAATCCATGCAGGGCAATCGCCCCCAGCGTGGTGAAGGCCGCCGATTCAAAATCCACGCTGTCGGGCAGCGGGGTGAGCAAAGCGCGCGGAACCAGGTTGTACTCGGCATGGACGGCGTAGCCGCCGCCCGCGCAGGCCACGCGCTGGCCGATTTTGAAAGCCTCCATGCCCGCGCCCAGCGCCACAATCGTCCCGGCGGAGGAGTACCCGAGCGGCATCGGGCTGTCGAGGCGGTTGAAGGCGGCCTGCAGGCTGGGGATGAGCCCCTCGCGTGACATTTTTCCCAACAGCTGCCGCACCAAATCGGGGCGGGAACGCGCCTTGCCGAGCAGGTTTTTCTCGGCGAATTCGACCACCATGCGCTCAGTCCCCGCCGAAACGAGCGAGGCGGCTACCCGCACCAGCGCCTGTCCGGCGCGCGGGCTGGGGATGGGAACTTCTTCGATGACGGTTTTGCCGTCTTTGAGATTCTGTAAAAGTTGTTTCATCGCGCTTCCTTGCCTTCAGTTTTTGGATTTTCCAGTGTACCAGTTTTCCGGTTTTTCCGTCCCGACTTCCCCAATGATATAATTTTATCAACTTTTTGGACAAGGAGAACAATCATGAGCGATGCGCGCGTAGACAAATTTGCAAAAATTTTGGTGGAATATTCCGCCCGTCTGAAAGCGGGCGACCGGGTGCTGATTGAGGGTACCACCGCCGCCGAGCCACTGGTCAACGCTGTTTTTCAGCACGCGCTGGAAGTTGGCGCCCAGCCTCAGGTTTTGCTCGAATTCCCCGAGCAGCAGGAAATTTTCTTCCGCAACGCCAACGGCGACCAGCTGGATTTCCCGCCCACGTTTATGAAATATGCCTACGAAAATTTCGAGTCGCGCATTCGCATTCATTCGCAGACCAATCCGCGCATGTTGTCGAGCGTTGACCCGGCCAAATTGGGGCGCCGCCAAAAGGCGCTGTCTTCGCTGCTGGAAACGCAGATGCGGCGCGGCGCCAGCGGAGAATTAAAATGGGTCACCACGCTTTTCCCCACGGATGGCTATGCCGTGGAAGCCGGAATGGGCCTGCGCGCCTACGAAGATTTCGTCTTCCGCGCCTGTCACGCCAACGAAGCCGACCCGGTCGCCTACTGGAAGCGAGTCGAGGCCGAACAGCAGAAAATGATTGCGCGGGTGCAGGGTCACGAGCTGGTGACGCTGACCGGCCCGAATGTGGATTTAAGCCTGTCGGTGAAGGGGCGAACTTTCCTCAATTCCTGTGGCACGCACAACATGCCCGATGGCGAAATTTACACCGGCCCGGTGGAAGACTCGGTCAACGGCTGGGTCAAATTCACCTACCCGGCGATTTACAACGGCGTGGCGGTGGAGGGGATTGAACTGACCTTCAATCAGGGCCGGGTGGAAAAGGCCAAGGCGCAAAAGAACGAAAGCTACCTGCATGAAATGCTCCAGTCGGACGCCGGTTCACGCTTTTTGGGCGAATTTGCGATTGGCACGAATTTTGAAATTGACAAATTTACCGGCAACATTCTTTTTGACGAGAAGATTGGCGGCACTTTCCACATGGCGCTCGGCGCGGGCTACCCCGAAACCGGCTCGCACAATAAGAGCGTCATCCACTGGGATATGATTTGTGATATGCGTCAGCAGGCCGAAATTGCCGTGGACGGCGAGGTGATTTATCGCAACGGGAAGTTTGTCTTTTAGCGCGGCGTGAACTTAAAGCAGAACGGGTGAAGGCCGCAGCCTTCACCCGTTCTGCTTTATGCGTTTTTGTTTACATTGCTACTGGCGCGATTTTGCGAATGACCATCACAACTTTGCCGCGAATTTCAAGCGCTTCTTCTTTGGGGATGTAAATTGGGCCCATGGTGGGGTTGGCGGGCTGCAGGCGGTAGCGGTTTTTCTCTTTGTAGAAATATTTGAGCGTGGTTTCGTCCCGTTCTGGCAGCCAGACGGCGACCATGTCGCCATCTTTGGTTTCGGCGTTGCCGACTTGGCGCATGATGACGATGTCGCCATCGTTGACCATGGCGTCAATCATCGAGGTTCCGCTCACTTCCAGCGCAAACAACTTTTCGGCTTTTTTGGCGGGCAGCAGTGAGCGGGCGATGTCCACGCCTTCCTCCGGGCTGTAGTACGAAAAATCGGAGGCGGGTACGGGCATCGGCAGGCTGGCGCCAATCCGCCCGGCCAGCGGGACGCGGATGAAATCGTTGATGGCTCGGGCTACCGCCTGCGCTGGCGCGGCAAAGGTGTTGCCGATTTCGGCCAGTTTGTCGGGCAAAACGCGCACGCCGCGCGAAATGTGCCGGTCGCGCTCGATGTAGCCCCATTTTTCCAACTGTTCCAGGTAGTAGTTGACCACCGATGTGGAAGAAATGCCGGTTTGTTCGCCGATTTCTCGAATGGAGGGGGGGTAGCCTTTGTCTTGATGCTTTCCCAAAAAGTCCAGAATTTTCATGTGCCGGTCGCTGAGGCCCTTGCTTTTTCGCACCATCATGTTGGTTTCTCCTGAACCGTTCAATCATCGCTCAAACGTTCTACAAAATAATACACGAACATGCGTTCCATGTCAAGAGGCATTTCTAAGTTTGTAAAACCGGGGGAGGGCTGTGTTAGAATCTTCGTCCAATGTCTGACGCGCCTCTTCCCATCCTGCTGCTTGCCTCCAACTCGCCCCGCCGCCGTGAACTGCTGGCGCTGGGCGGTTGGATGTTTAATGTCGAATCTGCCAACCTGGATGAAAGCCAACTCCCAGGCGAAACTCCCGCCGATTACGTCACTCGCCTGGCAGGCGCGAAAGCGCGCGCCGTGCTGACTCGCGCCCGCCCCGAACACGTCATCATTGGTTCGGATACTTCTGTCGTTGTGGATGGTGAAATTTGGGGCAAACCTGCCGATGAAGCCGAGGCGCGTTCCATGCTCCAGCGCCTGCGTGGACGCGCCCATCAGGTGTATACCGGTATCGCCATTTTGCGCGCCGCCAGCGGCGAACTTTTGTGTGACCTGTGCGTGACCGAGGTTCCCATGCGCGCCTACAGTGATGAAGAAATTGATGCCTACATCGCCAGCGGCGATCCGCTCGACAAGGCCGGAGCCTACGGTATTCAGCACCCCGACTTTCAGCCGGTGGTCAACATGGCTGGCTGCTACGCCGGGGTGATGGGCCTGCCGCTTTGCCATCTCACCATGCTCCTGCGCCGGATGGATGTCCGCCCCCGCGCCGATGTCGCCCGCAACTGTCAGACGGCGCTGCGTTACGCCTGCCCGGTTTCGCGCGCCATTCTGCGCCGCGATGACTCTTTTTAGGAATTTCCATGCCAAAAAACTGGATGCAACTCCTGCTGATTTTTAGCCTGCTGACGGCTTGTGCCGCCCCGGCTGGCAGTCCCTCGCCCGCCGGAAGCGCCCTGCCCACACCGGTCGTGCGTGTCACCAGCGCGCCGGACCCACTCAGCGGCGTCAACAATTATCTGCAAGCCTGGGCCGCCAGCGATTACGCCGCCATGTACGCCATGCTCAGCGAATCCAGCCGCGCCACAATCAATGAAGAAGATTTCACCAAACGTTATCGCGGCGCGATGAATGCCATGGCGCTCAAACAGCTGCGCTACAGCGTGGGGTCTCCCACCACCAATCCGGCCAGCGCCAGCGTCAACGTCAGCGTGATCTATACCAGCGCCATCATCGGCGACTTCCAGCGCGACTTGCGTTTTCCGCTTCTGCTGGAAAACGGCAATTGGCGCGTGGATTGGGAAGAAGGCCTGATTTTGCCCGAACTGCGCGGTGGAAACAGCCTGAGCATGGATTACAGCCGCCCGCCTCGCGGCGAAATTCTCGACCGAGGCGGCGTCCCGCTGGTGAGGGAAACTCAGGCGGTGGCCTTCGGCATGAACCCGGCGCTCATCTCGCCCGAAGCCTCCGGCAATGTTTTTTATGAACTTGCCAAAGTGACCGGCGTCACGCCCGGCTCACTGGAAAGCAAATACAACCTCTTCTTCGGCCAGGATTGGTACGTGCCGGTCGGTGAAGCCAGCCTGGAAGATACCAACCGCAGTTATGGAATGCTTTCGGGCATGAGCGGCGTCATTATGACCGATTACACCTCGCGCTTTTACGACCAGGGCGGCACCGCCTCACAAACTGTCGGCTATGTTTCCGCCGTCCCCAAAGAAAGCCTGGATGAATACCTGCGCAATGGCTACTCGCCCGAAGCGCTGGTCGGCCAGATGGGCATCGAAAAATGGGGTGAGCAGTACCTGGCGGGCAAAACCGGCGGCACGCTCTACGTTGTTGGGCCAGATAATTCCATCCTGTCCTACCTCGGCAAAAGCGATTCGCAGCCGCCCAGCAACGTGCAATTGACGATTGACGAAGCCCTCCAATTTCAGGCCGAAAAAGCCATGGGTGGCATGCGCGGCGCAGCCATCGTCATGGAACGCGATACAGGCCGCATTTTGGCGATGGTTTCCAACCCCAAATTTGACGCCAACCTCTTCAGCCCCGGCAATTACAACAGCCAATCGGGTCTGACCGAACTCTTCAACAATCCCGACCAGCCGCTGCTCAACCGCGCCACGCAGGGGCAGTACCCGCTCGGCTCGGTCTTCAAAATCATCACCATGTCTGCCGCGCTGGAAAGCGGCACCTACACCCCGGCTAACACCTATGACTGTCAGTATGAGTTTTCCGAACTGCCGGGCCGCACCCTCTACGACTGGACCTGGGAACGCACCCAGGCCGGGTTTGAAACCCCGCCCAGCGGAATTTTGACTCTGCCCGAAGGGCTGATGCGCTCCTGCAACCCCTGGTTCTACCACATCGGCTACGACCTCTACCGTCAGGGACGGATAAGCGCTGTCGCCGATATGGCGCGCGGCTTTGGGCTGGGCAGCCCCACCGGCATCGGCGTCATCCCCGAAGAAGCGGGCAACGTCGTCAATCCGCCCGAAATCACCGAAGCCGTTTTTCAGGCCATCGGCCAGGGGCAGCTGACCGTCACCCCGCTGCAAGTGGCGACCTTTATCGCGGCGATGGGCAACGGCGGTACGCTCTACCGCCCGCAGCTGGTGGAAAAAGTCATCGCGCCGGATGGCGCGGAAACCCAATTTTTCAAACCCGAAGCGCGCGGCACCCTGCCGATTAAGCCCGAAACCCTGAAAACCATTCAGGACGCCATGCGCGCAGTGATAGCCAACCCGCGCGGCACAGCCGTTCACCGCTTCCGCGGCATGCAAACAGTCATCTACGGTAAAACCGGCACCGCCGAAAGCGGTATTCCTGGCTCACCTCATTCCTGG
>JAVHNW010000048.1:0-6013 GCA_036169755.1 bacterium
CCGACCCAATACTCTACGGACATCTCACCGACACCCTGTCCGGACAAATCCACATCCTGCTTTACATCCTCAACGACCCAGAATCACCGCGCTACAACGTGGACATACTGCCCGATGGCAGTTCCACCCGCTTCGGCACGCAGCAGCGCAACCTTTCCGCCGAGCAGGAAGCCCTGCAGGCCGGGCTTGCCCCAGGCCAGGTACGCCACGGACTGCGGCTGCTGGCCGAAGCCATCGAAAGTTTTGAACGCTTCGTCACCAGCCTGGGTCACGATATTTATTTTGTCGAACCGCTCTACTACCACAACGCCATCATTTTTGAGCGCTACGGCTTTTCCTACCAGCAGGGCAAACGGCTGATGGAAAACATCGAAACCGGCTTCAGCCAGGGCAAACTTTCTGCCCAGCTGGATAGTTCCAGCCCCTTCCGCGCGCCCGCCGCCGCCCACAGCGTCCGCCTGCGCTCCTGGGCCATCCACGACGGCCTTTTGGGCGAGCCTTTCACCAACGTCACCATGTACAAACGCATCGGCCAAAACGCCGGCATCAGCACCTGCCCCGGCTGCAACTGGTAAACCCCATGATTACCGCCTATCACCGCCCCCAAACCCTGGAAGAAGCGCTGGCTCTGCTGGCGCGCCCCAACACCCTGCCGCTCGGCGGCGGAACAAAACTCAACGGCCCGGCCTACAAAAATCAAGAGTTTGAAGTCGTGGATTTACAGGCCCTGGGGCTGAATGGCCTCCACAAAAAAGGGAACACGCTGGAAGTTGGCGCCGCCACCCCGCTGGAAACGCTGCGCCAGAACCCACACATCCCCCCCGCCCTCAACGCCGCCCTGCGCCTGGAAGCGCCGCTCAACCTGCGCCACGCCGCCACCGCCGCCGGAACGCTGGCGGCCTGCGATGGGCGTTCCCCCTTTGCGACAATTTTACTGGCGCTGGATGCAAAACTGAGCCTGGTGAATGAAAAAACGTTCAGCCTCGGCCTGGCCGAATATTGGGCGCTGCGCCCAGCCGGGTTGATTACGCGCATAGACCTGCCCCTGAATATCAGCGCCGCCTACGAACAAATCGCGCGCAGCCCCAGCGACCTGCCCATCGTCTGCGCCGCGCTGACTCAGTGGACGGGCGGACGCACCCGCCTGGCGCTCGGCGGCTGGGGCAAATTTCCCAGCCTGGCGCTGGACGGCACCGAGGCCGATGGCCTGGCCGAAGCCGCCCGCAGCGCCTGCCAGGCCGCCGCCGATGCCTGGGCCAGCGCCGAATATCGTCAGGATGTGGCCGTCACGCTGGCGCAGCGCTGTCTACAAAACGCGCCACAATAAAGCGCGGCTGCCGCGTCCGCGTCATTGGGGTGAAAGCATTTTGAAAAAAGTTTTTCCCTACCTCGTTTTGCTGACTCCCATCACAACAGTTTCGGCGTTTTGGGCGCTGCGCCCCAGCTACTGGTTTAACAGCGACCCGGCTGCCTGGTACTTTCTCGATTCTCTCGCTGTTTTCGCCGGGAAACCCTACCAGTACGTTGACCATCCCGGCACGCCGCTCCATTTGATTGGCTCGCTGCTGCTGGGGCTGGCCGCCCCCTTTTTTGAAAACCGCGCCGCCTTCATCCAGTTTTTCATCGCCAGGCCAGAGATTTTCTTCTTTCTGACCAATGCTTTCCTGCTGATAATGAACGGCCTTACCCTGCTGGCGCTCTACCAAACCGTCATTTCCACCCTCAAAATTAATCGGGAACAAAGCGGCCTCGCCCTGGCGTGGATGTATTTTGCCGTGCATCCGCAGGGATTTAATTCGCTCACCACCTGGTCGCACAATTCCTTCAACTTTATTTTTGGCACGCTCTGGCTGGTCTGGCTCTACCGCGCCGTGCAAAATGGGCTGCCGGGCGGCAGGAAAATTTTTCTACTGGGAGTCGCTGCCGGAGCGCTGGCGATGACTCAACTCTACCTGCTGGCCTGGCTCGCTGGCGGCGGCCTCACCCTTTTTTCGCTGGCCTGGCAGACGAGAAAATCGCTGGGACAGGCGCTGAAAGTCGCCGCGCTGTTTCTGTTCGGCGCCCTGAGCGGAATCGGCGCCATGCTGCTGCCCATTTTCAGCGCCCTGCCGCGCCTGCTCGGCTGGCTGACGCGCCTGCTCGGCAATGACGGCCTCTACGGCAGCGGCCAGCAGAATTTTTACTCGCTGGCGCTGATTCCCGCCAGCCTGATTTTTTGGGCGCAAACTATTCCGCTCGTGCTTTTGGCACTGGCGCTGGCCCTGATTTTGCTGCTCGGCTTGTGGCGGAAGCGCCGCCAACTGCCTGCGCTTCCGCCGCAGGATGCCGCCATGCTCTGGGGAATCCTTGCGCAAATCGCGCTGCTGATGTTCGCGCTCAGCAAAATGTTCTACCGTGTCCGCTACACGCTCGCCATCGCCGCCATCCTGCCCATTTTGTTTTTGCTGGCGCTCAAATGGAGCGAGAAAAACAGCGCAGTTCACGCCCGGCTGATGCGAGGCCTGACCTTGGGCATTTTTCTGGCGCTGATTTTTTCACTCACGCAGGAACTACCCGACCTGAACAAAAAATACGCCATAGAAATGGACGCTGCCCGCGACCGCTCGCTGGCCGTCACCACGCTGGCGCAGCGCAAAGGCGTTTCCGCAGACCACCTGGTGGTTGTCTACGCCTTCGGAACGCCGCTCAAATGCGCCGGGCTTTTACTCGCCAATAATTGGCTGCGCGTTTTCGACCAGCAAATCGGCGCTCTTTGCCCCAATCAATTTGCGTTGTACGATTTCGCCTTCGATGTGCGCCTAAATACCCCGTACCCTGCGCCCGCTGTCGAGAATATCCCCTGGGACATGGTACTGTGGCCCGGCAACGGCTCACCGCTGCCAGCCTATTTGCGCTCGGTCGGCGCAGAAAACATCCCCAGCCGCTGGGGCGTCAATCGCAGCAAATGGTTTTTCATCCGCCCCGACAGCCAAAGATGAGCCTCCTAAAGAAAATTCCCTACGCGCTTTTGCTGGCGCCCATCGCAATTTACTGGGGCTACTGGACGTTAAACCCCAGCTATTGGTTTCCCCCCGACCCCGGCGCCTGGTACTTTCTCGACTCGCTGGCAATTTTTGCCGGGAAAACCTACACCTACGTAGATCATCCCGGCACGCCGGTTCATTTAATCGGCTCGCTGCTGCTGGCGCTGACCCTGCCCTTCTTCAAAAACCGGGCCGCCTTCATCGCCTACCACATTGCCCACCCAGAAACTTTTTTTCTCATGGCAAATATTTTTCTACTCGCCATGAACAGCCTGACGGCCATCCTATTTTACAAAACCGTTGTGTCTGGCCTGAAAAAAGATAAAACGCTGTGGGGGCTGGCGCTCAGCCTGATGTTTTTCGGCCTGCACCCGCAAAGTTACGAGTCGCTGACGTTTTGGTCGCACAATTCATTCAACTACCCATTTGGCGCACTCTGGTTAATTTGGTTTTACCGCAGCCTTGGCCCCAATCGCCCCTTGAGCTGGAAAAGGCTGGCGCTTTTCGGTTTCGCTGCCGGCGCCCTGGGCATGACTCAAATGTATTTTCTCGGCTGGCTGGCGGCGGGAACATTGACCACACTGATTTTCTCCCTGCGCCTGGGCAAAGGCATACGCCAGGCCAGCGGCGACACAGCCTGGTTTATCAGCGGCGGCCTGCTGGGAATTGCCGCCATGCTGGCCCCCATCGCCCACGAAATTCCACGCTTCATCAGCTGGTTCACGCGCATTTTGACCAACACCGGCGTTTACGGCAGCGGAGCCGCTGGCATTTACACGCTGGAAATGATTCCCCAAAGTCTCGAATTTTGGTGGCAAAATCTTCCGACCTTGATGTCTTACCTGCTGGCGGCGCTGACGCTGCTGACGGCGCTTTTCCTGCTGAAACCGCGCATCGCCGCCTGGGAAATTTCCCCCGCCGACCAGGCCATGTTAATCGGCCTGCTGGCGCAAGTCGCCATGCTGCTGATCGTGTTCAGCAAACTTTACCCAAAATTGCGCTACATGCTGGCGCTGGCGGCAGTCTTGCCGCTGCTGTTCTTCCTTTTGATAAAACTGCTCGAAACGGCGCCGCCAGGGCTGACGCCGCTCAAACGCGCGCTGGCGCTGATTGCGCTGACAGCGGTGGTCACCGCCCTGCCGGGCGCGCTCAACACACAAGCCAAAAAAGCCTTCGTCCAGCGTGATGCCGCCCTGGCGCGCTCGCTGGTGATTACCAAATTGGCGCAGTCGCGCCAGCTGCCAGAAGCCGAAATCGTGGTGGTCTACGGCTCTGGAACGCCCATCAAATGCGCCGGGCTGCTGATGGCAAATAACTGGATTCGCGCCTTCGACCGTGAAATCGCCGAGCTCTGCCCCAATCAATTTTCCATTTACGACAGCCCGGTGGAAATTGAGCTGAATATCCTTTACCCCGTCCCCCAGTTGGAAGAAATCGCCTGGGATGTGGTTGTTTCGCCCGGCAACCATTCTGGCCTGCAAGACCTGCTCTTCGCCCAGGGCGCCATCAACGTTCCCAAAGCCTGGGGCGTAAATCGCGGCAAATGGTTTTTCATCCGCCCGCCAAAATAGGCCGCGCGGCATCCATGCTATAATTTTGCACCCAGCCAGCCAACTACTTCAGGAGTTCCCATGTCCTTCACTCTTTTGCAGGAACAAGCTATCCCCGAAATCGCCTCCAGCGCCAGGCTCTACCGCCACGACAAAACCGGAGCACAACTCTTGTCCGTCCTCAACGCGGATGAGAATAAATCCTTCGGCATCACGTTCCGCACTCCGCCGGCCACATCCAACGGCGTGGCGCACATCATGGAACATTCGGTGCTGTGCGGCTCACGCAAATATCACGTCAAAGAACCCTTCATCGAACTGGCAAAAAGTTCGCTCAATACCTTTTTAAACGCGATGACCTACCCAGACAAAACCTGCTACCCGGTCGCCAGCACCAACCTGAAGGATTTTTACAACCTGATTGATGTGTACCTGGACGCCGTACTCTACCCGCTGATTACGCCAGAAACCCTGCAGCAGGAGGGCTGGCACTACGAAATCGAAGCGCCCGAAGCGCCGCTGACCCTCAAGGGCGTGGTTTTCAACGAAATGAAGGGCGCGCTCTCCTCGCCCGATGACCTGCTCGGCGAACTTTCACAGCAATCGCTCTACCCCGATACGCCCTACGGCCTCAACTCCGGCGGCGACCCGGCGGTCATTCCCAACCTGAGCTACGCAGAGTTCAAAGCCTTCCACGAAACCTATTACCACCCCTCCAACGCCTACATTTATTTTTACGGCGACGACCCCGAAGCGGAACGCCTGCGCCTGCTCGATGAGTGGCTCAACGCCTTCGAGCGCAAAAACGTCCAGTCGGCGCTGCCGCTTCAGCCGCAGTGGAACGCCCCCCGCCAGATCACTCACGTCTACGATTCTGGCGACACGCCCGAAGCCAGGGCCTACCTCAACATCAACTGGCTGATGCCCGCTGTCGGCGACCCGCTGACCAGCCTCAGCCTGGCGCTGCTCTCGCACATCCTGCTGGGAACTTCGGCCTCGCCGCTGCGCAAAGCGCTGATGGACAGTGGCCTGGGCGAAGACGTGACCGGCGGCTACCAGGACGGCCTGCGCCAGGGCTACTTTTCGGCGGGAATGAAAGGTGTCGAAAGCGCCAACCTGGAAAAAGTAGAGCAACTCATTTACAGCACTCTGGCCGGACTGGCCGAAAAAGGAATTGACCCAGAAAGCATCGCCGCCTCGCTCAACACCATCGAATTTCGCCTGCGCGAACAAAACACCGGGCGCTTCCCACGCGGGCTGGCGCTGATGCTCGGCGCGCTGGATGTCTGGCTCTACGATGGCGATCCTTTCAGCGGGCTGGCCTTTGAAAACACGCTGCAAAAAATGCGCGAGGCCATGCGCGCGCCGCGCTATTTTGAGGGCTTCATCCGCCGCCACCTCATCGAAAATCAACACCGCAGCAGCCTGCGCCTGTTGCCA
>JAVHNW010000049.1:0-6009 GCA_036169755.1 bacterium
CCGCCCCGGCCCCGTCGACCCCGAGCGGGAAGTCCGCGCCGAACGCTTTACCTGCCCCAAATGCGGCGGACGCATGACCTTTGCGCCAGATGGCCGCACGCTGACTTGTGAATTTTGCGCCCGCAGCCAGCGCCTGAGCGGCCAGCCCAGCGGAGAAGAACAGGATTTCATCGTAGCGATGGCGACAGGCAAAGGTCACCGCGCGCCGGTGGCCGTGCAGATTTTTCACTGCGGCGGTTGCGGCGCAGATTTTATTCTGCCGCCCACCCAAAAATCGTCCATGTGCGCCTACTGCGGCTCGGCGCATGTCATTCGCGGCGATGAGCGTCAAATGCTGGAACCCGATGCGGTGATTCCCTTCCGCCTGGCGCGGCGCGAAGCCATCCGCCGTTTGGTGGCCTGGGTGCAGCAAAACAAGATTCAGCCGCAGCAAAAAGTTCAGCCGCCGCGCGGCATCTACCTGTCGGCGTGGACGTTCGATCTCGCTGGAAGCGTTCCCTGGCACGGAAAAATCTACCGCAACAAACGCTGGGTGTCCCTCGCTGACGAGGAAACCGTCTTTTACAACGACATCGCCCTGCCAGCGGGAAACACCGAGCCAGGGCTGATGGAAAGGCTGCTGCGCGGCTGCGACTTCTCGCAAGCCGCCGCCTATGACGCGCGCTACCTCGCCGGTTGGGCGGCAGAATTGTTTGACGTGTCTCTTTCCGCCGCCTCGCTCGCCGCGCGTCAGATTGCCGTGGAACGCATCCGCCAAAACATCCTCAGCAAACACAGCGGCCTGCGTGACTTTGGCTACGGCACCAGCGGGCTGAGCGTGCTTTCCTTCAAACTGATTCTGATTCCCGTTTGGCGCACCGAATACCGGCTGCAAGAAAGCCAGTTTTCCGTCTACATCAACGGATTCAGCGGCGAGGTATTGGGCGAAACGCCTGCCCGCGGCGCACTGGGTTGGTTGGAAAATTGGCTGGGGTAGCAACTTTTTGCGCCGCAAGTCATCAAAGCCTGTGAAAAGGAGAAAATTTCATGGAACTATTGATTGACTTCCCCGGCGGCGCGCGCGTGGACGCGCACTTCGGCCCCTACACCGTCCACACCGACCAGCCGCCGATGGGCGGCGGCGAAGGCTCGGCCCCGACCCCCTTCGGCGTTTTCCTGGCCTCGCTCGGCACCTGCGCCGGAATTTACGTGCTCGGCTTTTGCAAACAGCGTGGCCTGCCCACCGAAGGTATTCGCATCCTTCAACGTATGCAGAGCAATCCGTTCAGCGGCATGGTCGAAAAAGTGGAACTGGAAATTCAAGTTCCGCCCGGTTTCCCCGAAAAATACCGCCCCTCGCTAATTCGCTCTGCCGAATTATGCGCCGTCAAAAAGCATTTTGAAAACCCGCCCGCCTTCGACATCAGCACCAAAGAAGTCGCCGCGGCCTGAAAACTGGCGCCGGTCAAAACCGGCGCCGCTTTTTTAAACAGCCGTATAATCTGCCCATGCCCTATCTAATTGACGGACACAACCTGATTCCAAAACTTGGCCTGCGCCTCGATTCCTTCGATGATGAAATGGAACTGGTTGCCCGCCTCAACGAATTTGCCCGCCTGAGCCGCAAACCCGGCCTGGAAGTTTACTTTGACGGCGCGCCCCCGCTGCAAGCGGGCAGCCGCCACGTTGGCCTGATCCACGCCCATTTTGTGCGCCAGGGAAAAATCGCCGATGACGCCATCCGCGACCGGCTGCTGGCGCTGGGAAAACGCGCCAAAAACTGGGTGGTCGTCTCCTCCGATAGGATGGTTCAGGCGAATGCCCGCGCCGCGCACGCCAGCCTGCTCAGCTCGGAAGAATTCGCCGCGCAGGTGCAGGCGACCCTGAACGCCGGGCCGCCCCTCAGCGAGAAACAAAGCCCCATGAGCGAGAACGAACTGAGCGCCTGGCTGAATCTCTTCAATGGCGAGAATCCCCAACCCAGAAAACGCTAATCAAATTTTAATACTATTTGGATAGGAATTGTTGTATTATATTCCCAACGACACCTGCCCCCCCTTTACTGGTATTCAGGTGTTGCCCACCCAGCGTTTTCATGCCCCCCCATGTAAGTTGCTGCGGTGGTGTCCCTCCCCCCAAAAGATACCCCGGCCCGCAAGGCCGGGGTATCGCGTTAGTGCCAAAAGCCCAAATTAGAGTTCCGTTAAAGAAAATCCATACGGCTTGTTTCTTCTGCGTGACGGGCATAGAATGAAAGCATGGAATACAAAGACTACTACAAACTTCTGGGTGTCAGCCGCTCGGCCAGCGCGGATGAAATTCGCACGGCCTACCGCAAACTGGCAATGAAATATCATCCCGATCGTAACCCAGACGATAAAGCTGCCGAAGAGCACTTTAAGGAAATTAATGAAGCCTATCAGGCGCTTTCTGACCCGCAGAAACGGGCGCGCTACGACCAGGTGGGCTCGGCGTATTCCAACTGGCAGGGACGCGGCGCCCCACAGGGAGGATTCAACTGGGACGAATGGCGCAGCGCCTCCGGCGGCGGCCAGCAGCCGGTCAATTTTGATGATTTGTTCGGCGGCGCGGGCGGGTTTTCTGACTTTTTCCAAACCCTGTTCGGCGGCGGCGCAAGCGAGTTTGCTTCGCGTCCCATCGTCAGCGAACACCTTGCTCAAATTTCGCTCAAGGAAGCCCATGATGGCGCTGCCCGCATGTTGGAAGGCGGCGGGCGGCGCGTGCAGGTCAACATTCCCGCCGGGGTGAAAAGCGGCTCCAAAGTGCGTGTGCCCGGCGCCGGGCCCAACGGGCAGGATGTTTACCTGAAAATCGAAGTGACGCCCGACCCGCGTTTTGAGCGTAAAAATGACGATTTATACACCAGCGTCAGCGTGGATGTTTTTACCGCGCTGCTGGGCGGCGAGGCTGAAGTGGAGGCCCTCGCCGGACGGCTGCGGCTGACCATCCCCGCCGGAACCCAGCCGGAACAAATGATGCGCCTGGCCGGGCGCGGAATGCCCCGCCTGCGTCCACGCGGCGAAAAAGGCGATTTGTATGTGCGCGTCAAAGTGCAAATTCCGCGTGGGCTTTCGGCAGAACAAAAAGTTTTGCTGGAACAGGCCAGGGAAAAATAACCCGTTTATTGATTTTTGTCACTTCAGGAGAAAAAATGAAACGTTCTTTCGCTTTATCGGTTGCTGTTTTGGTCTTGATGATGGCCTCGCTGGCCTGCCAGGCGGCTGCGCCGCTGCTGGGAAACAGCCCGGCAGCCGCCGCTGCTCCCACTTCCGCGCCGTTGATTCCTGTCAACGCGCCCGGCGCTGCCAGCCAGCAGGATGTTCTCATCAGCCTGTATGAAGCTGTTTATCCGGGTGTTGTTTCCATTCAGGTGGCAACCGCCAGCGGCGGGGCGCAAGGCTCTGGCTTTGTCTTCGACTCGGCGGGGCATGTTGTCACCAATCAGCATGTGGTGGATGGCGCACAGGCCATCGAAATTGATTTTTCTTCGGGTTTCAAGGCCTACGGAAAAGTCATCGGCGTGGATTTGGATTCGGATCTGGCTGTGATCAAAGTGGACGCGCCCGCCGCTGAACTTCACCCGCTGACTCTGGGCGATTCGTACGTGCTGAAAGTGGGCCAGCCGGTGGCAGCCATTGGCAACCCCTTCGGCTTGAGCGGAACCATGACGTTGGGCATCGTCTCGGCGCTGGGACGCACCCTGCCCTCCAACCGGCAAAGCCCCGGCGGCGGAAATTTTTCGGCGGCGGATTTGATTCAGACGGACGCCGCCATCAACCCCGGCAACTCTGGCGGGCCGCTCTTCAACCTGAACGGTGAGGTGATCGGCCTGAACCGCGCCATCCGCACCGAATCGGCCAACGCCAGCGGCGAACCGGTCAACTCGGGCATTGGCTTTGCGATTGCCTCCAACATCCTGCGGCGCGTCATCCCCTCCATCATCGCCACGGGCAAATATGATTACCCCTACATGGGGCTTTCCTCGGTGGATGAACTGCCGCTGGCCGAAATTGAACTGCTCGGCCTGACGCAAAGCACTGGCGTTTACGTGATGAACGTTCAGCCTGGCAGCCCCGCCGAAAAAGCTGGTATTTTGGCCGGAGACCGCCCTACCGAAATCAAAGGCCTCAACGCCGGCGGCGATTTGATTATCGCCATTGACGGCCAGAGCGTCAAAAACTTCAATGAAATGATGCGCTATCTGATCAACAACAAGGGCGCTGGCGACACCGTTACCCTGACTGTTTTGCGCGGCGGCCAGCAGGTGGATGTTGTCGTCACGCTCGGCAAACGCCCTTGATGAAAATCGGCATTTTTGGCGGCACGTTTGACCCTCCGCACCTGGGACATCTCATCCTGGGCGCGGAGGCGCTTTATCAGCTGCGGCTCGACCGCCTGCTGTGGATGTTGACGCCTCAGCCGCCGCACAAACCTGGCCTGGAAATTTCACCCCTCGCCGCCCGGCTGGAAATGCTGCGCCTGGCGCTGGCGACTGAACCGCGCTTTGAAATTTCGCGCATCGAAATTGACCGCCCCGGCCCGCATTACACCATCGAAAGCCTGCGCTTGCTGCAGGCGCAGTTCCCGGCGGCAGAATTGACTTTTTTGATGGGCGGCGACTCGCTGCGCGATTTTCCCGGCTGGCGCGCCCCCGCCGAAATTTTGGCTGCCTGCCGCCTGGGGGTGATGCGCCGTCCTGGCGATGAAATTGACCTGGCCGCGTTGGAGGCGCGTCTGCCCGGCCTGAGCCGCCGAGTGGATTTTCTAGACGCGCCGCTGCTGGAAATTTCCTCGCGTGAAATCCGTCAGCGGGTGCGTGAAAATGCCTCCTACCGTTACTATCTCCCCGCCAAAGTGTATGACTACCTCCAGCAAAACCAACTCTATCGCTAAACCCGCCCCAGCGGCGGGTATTTTCTTTAACCGCGTTTTTTTAGCCGTTGCCCTCGGTCACTTCAACGTGGACATGGTCAACGGCACGCGCCCGGTTTTGCTGGCTTTTCTCAGCGCCCAGGGCGGCTTATCAAACACGGCGCTGGGCGCCATCAGCAGCGCCTACATTTGGACGGCTTCGGCCAGCCAACCGATTTTTGGCTGGCTGGCTGACCGGATTGGCCCGCGCTGGCTGGCCTCCCTCGGCATCTTGTGGCTGTTCGGCTTTTTTGCGCTCGCCATGTTGAGCAGCGGCCCGCTGGCAATTTTTTATCTGATTAGCGCCAGCCTCGGCTCGGCGGCCTTTCATCCCGCCGGAACAATGGAAGCCACCCTGATCGGGCGCGAAATGAAAAATGGGCGCGAAACCAGCGCCGCCTCCTGGTTTTTCTTCTCCGGCCAGTTTGGATTTTTTCTCGGCCCACTGCTGGGCGGCAGCCTGCTCGGTCAATTTGGTGAAACCGGCCTGCTGGCCCTGTCCGCGCTGCTGATTCCGGTCGGGCTTAACGCCGCCTGGCAGCTGCGCGGACGCCACGAAATTCACAGCGAGCACAAAGCCTCGGCGGCGAGCCTGCATCCACAGGCCATCCAGCGCCGCGTCATTTTTGCCCTGGCGCTGGTCGGCGGCCTGCAAGCCTGGGCGCAGCAAAATATGATGACCTTTATGCCCAAATATCTGTCCGATTTGGGCCAATCCCCGGCGGTCTACGGGCTGATTACCGGGCTGTTCATGGGCGGTTCGGCGTTGGGAAATGTTTTGGGCGGCAGCCTGGCCGACCGCTTCGGCAAGCGGCGCGTGGCGAGCAGCGCCCTGCTGCTGGCGAGTCTTCCGCTGGGGCTGGTGGCCGTCACCGGCTGGAGCGTCTGGCTCTATCTGCTGGTTCCGCTGGCCGGGCTGCTGACCGGTTCGGTTCACAGCATTGTGGTCGTGCTGGCCCAGCGCGCTCTGCCGATGGGCATGGCAACCGCTTCGGGGCTGACTCTCGGTTTTATTTTTTCGGCGGGCGCGCTGGGAACTTTGCTCTCCGGCCCGCTGGCAGATGCCTTCGGCTGGCCGCCGGTTTTTGCGCTGACGGC
>JAVHNW010000050.1:0-1198 GCA_036169755.1 bacterium
TACGGGTCGAGCATGACGCCGCTGGCGAGCACCTGCACCGGGTGGATTCCGCCCAACATCCAGCGTTTGCGGGCGCGCTCTTGCATGTAGAAAACCAGTTTGCGTTTGAGATGGTTGCGCACTTCCCACAGTTCGTAGGCGTCAATCGCGTCCATCTTTTCCCACATCTCAAAATCATCGAGGTGGTCGAGCCAGTCGGCGCCGAAATATTTTTGGTACAAATTGCGGATGCGCCGCGCCATCCAGGTGGAGGTGTGCACGCCGTTGGTGACGTAGGTGATGGGAACTTCCTCCGCCGGGCGACCGGGCCAGAGTTCCCGCCACATTTCCCGGCTGACAACGCCGTGCAGTTCCGAGACGGCGTTGCGCCCCTCGGAGGAGGTCAGCGCCAGGACGGGCATCGAGAAGGTTTCGCCCCAACTTTGGCGGTGACGCGCCAGGTTGACGAATTGGTCGCGGCTCAGGCCGAGTTCCGGCCACAGGGTTGCCAGGTATTTATCCACCAGCCAGAGCGGAAATTCGTCATTGCCCGCCGGAACGGGGGTATGCGTGGTGAAGACGTTGCTGGCGCGGGTTTCGTCAATCGCTTCCTGGAAGGTTTTGCCCGCCTGAACGAGTTCGCGGGCGCGTTCCAGAGTGAGAAAAGCGGCATGGCCTTCATTCATATGCCAGACGGATGGGTTGTAGCCCAGGGCGCGCAGAGCGCGCACGCCGCCAATGCCCAGCACAATTTCCTGCATCACGCGCAGGTTGATGTCGCTCCAGTACAGGCGGGTGGTCAGCTGGCGCACCATCGGCGGGTTGATGTCGAGGTTGGTGTCCAGCAGGTAGAGCGGCGTGCGCCCAACCCGCACTTCCCAAATCTGAACCGTGACCGGCCCTTCGGGAAAATCCACCGCAAAGGTGAGCGGGGTTCCGTCCTCGTTGCGAACCAGCGCCAGGGGCAGGGCCTCAAAATCGAGGCGATTATTGATGGCGTCCTGCCAGCCGTCTTCGCTGATGCGCTGCGAGAAGTAGCCCTCCGCGTAGAGCAGCCCCAGCCCGACCAGCGGCAGGCCCAGGTCGGAGGATTCTTTGAGATGGTCGCCAGAAAGCACGCCCAGGCCGCCGGAGTAAATCGGCAGGGTTTCGTGCAGGCCAAACTCCATCGAAAAATAGGCAATCGTTTGCGGGTTTTTGGGATGTTGGCTGGCGTACC
>JAVHNW010000051.1:0-5982 GCA_036169755.1 bacterium
CTGACAAGGTCATCTCTCAGCCGGGACAGGTGCAGCTGGGTGGGGAGCGCCGCGTCATCAGCGTTTTATTTGCCGATATGCGCGGCTTCACCCCGCTCTCCGAAATTCTCAGCCCCGAAGCCCTGCTGGAACTGCTCAACCAGCATTTTGCCCTGTTGGGGCAGGTTATCACGCAGGCGGGCGGAGAAATTACCAATTACGCCGGTGATATGGTCATGGCTGTTTTCAATGGACATAATGACCAGCCAGACCACGCCAGCCGCGCCGTGCTGGCCGGGCTGGAAATTCAGCGCGCCCTGAAACTATTGGAAACTCAGCCGCTGATGGGCCTGCCCTTCATCTTCGATTTTGGCGTGGGCATCAACTGCGGCGAGGCGGTTGTCGGCTACCTGGGCTGCGACAGCCGTCTGGAGTACACCGCCATCGGCGAAATGGTCAACATCGCCTCGCGCCTTTCGGGCCATGCCGCTGGTGGTCAGGTACTGCTCACTCGCGCCGTGTATGAAAAAATTGCCGCTCAATTTTCCAGCCTCGACCTGGGGCAGGTATCCCTGCGCGGACATTCTGAATCGGTCTGGGTCTACCAGGCCCAGACCGATTCTACCGACTGAAAATCACACTTTTACAAGGAGAACTCATGGGACTAAAACCGGACCACTGGATTCGCAAAATGGCGCTCGAACACAAAATGATTGAGCCTTTCGTAGACAACCAGGTACGCCAGGGCGTCATTTCGTATGGCGTCTCATCCTACGGCTATGATTTGCGCGTAGCCAGCGAATTTAAAATTTTTACCAACGTCTTTGGCGCAGTGGTTGACCCCAAACAATTTGATCCCAAAAGCATGGTGGATTTTGTGGGTGAAGTTTGCGTCGTACCGCCCAATTCCTTCGCCCTGGCGCGCTCGGTCGAATACTTCCGCATTCCGCGCAATGTGCTGACGGTATGCCTGGGAAAATCTACTTATGCCCGCTGCGGCATCATCGTCAATGTGACCCCTTTCGAGCCGGAATGGGAAGGCTTTGTCACCCTCGAAATTTCCAACACCACTCCGCTCCCGGCCAAAATCTACGCCAACGAAGGCCTGGCGCAGGTGCTTTTCTTTGAAGCCGATGAAGCCTGTCAAACCAGTTACGCCGACAAAAAAGGCAAATACCAGAAACAACAATCTATTGTTCTGCCGAAATTGTAAGCGCTGCCCCGCTGGAAGTTGGTCTCGTTGAGAATCCTCGCGAGCCGATGCCTGCCTCGCCAAAAGCCGCCCTCATCGCCCCGAGGGCGGCTTCCGCGTCTGAAGCGGGCACAAACGCAATCAGCGCCGGCCCGGCCCCCGAAAGCGCCGCCGCCCCAAAGCGTTTCGCCGCCCAATAAGCCGCCCACCCGCCGGGAATGTGCGCCAGCCGATAGGGTTGATGAATTTTATCGTCCATCACTTTTGCCAGCAGTTCCAAATTTCCTTCGCGCAGGGCCTCCACCACCAGCGTTACCCGGCTGAGATTAAAAACCGCATCGGCGCGCAAAATGCTGTGCGGCAGAATCGCCCGCGAGGCGCGCGTCAGCAGTTCCACCTCAGGGCGCACAATCACGGTTGTCAGCGCGGGTACATCGAAGCGCTGTGAGAGAATTTCGTTGTCCAATTCTGCCGAAACAACCAGCCCGCCCCAAAAAGCCGGGGCGGCGTTATCGGGGTGGCCTTCCAGAGACGCCGCCATTTTCAGTAAATCGCTGACCGTCAGTGGATTTCCCAGCAGGGCGTTGGCTCCCATCAGCCCGGCCACTGTCGCCGCCGCGCTCGACCCCAGCCCCGAGGCCAGCGGAATCCCATTTTTGGCCTGCGCCAGCACGGCGGGCGGCGTATTTTTCCCCAGTTTTTTGTAGACCGAATAAAAACTTTGCGCCAGCAGCGTATCGGCCTGGCCGTTCAGGCTTTCGGCGCCTTCGCCGCTGACCGTGTATGTGAAGCCCTCCCCTGCCAGCGAGAAGCGGACTTCGTTCCACAAATCCAGCGCCAGCCCCAGGCAGTCAAATCCTGGCCCCAGGTTGGCCGAGGTGGCCGGTACGCGCACGGTGATTGATTGGGTCATGGTTTCTCCGAGCAAGTATAATTTTCCAATTCTTGGGTTTTTGGAGGTTAAATGTCGTACCAGGGTATTTTACATCGTTACCAGCATTTGTTGAATTTGCCCGCGCACACCCGCGCGGTTTCCCTGCTGGAAGGGAATACGCCGCTGGTGCCGCTGCCGCGCCTGGGGCGCGAACTGGGCTGTCAATTGTTCGTCAAATTTGAAGGCCTCAACCCGACCGGCTCCTTCAAAGACCGGGGCATGACCGCCGCCATCAGCGAGGCGCTGGGGCGCGGCGCGCAAGCGGTAATTTGCGCCTCGACTGGCAACACTGCCGCTTCTGCCGCGGCTTACGCTGCCCGCGCCGGACTGCGCGCGATTGTGCTGATTCCGCAGGGCAAAGTGGCGGCGGGAAAACTGGCTGGCGCGCTTGCTTATGGCGCGGAAGTGATTCAGATTGACGGTTCGTTTGATGATGCGCTGGCGCTGGTGGTGGAGATTACTCAAAAAACGCCCATCGCGCTGGTCAATTCGATTAACCCCTATCGCATCGAGGGCCAAAAAAGCGCGGCGTTTGAAATTTGTGACGATTTGGGCGCCGCGCCCGACTGGCTGTGTCTGCCAGTCGGCAACGCCGGAAATATCACCGCCTACTGGGCGGGTTTCAGACAATATCAAAAGGGCCTGCCGCAACTTCTGGGCGTGCAGGCTGCCGGGGCCGCGCCGCTGGTGTTGGGGCATGAGGTGGAAAAGCCCGAGACGCTGGCGACAGCCATCCGCATTGGCCGCCCGGCGCGCGGCGAACAGGCTTTGCAGGCCGCGCAAGAATCACGCGGGCAAATCATCGCCGTTTCGGACGCGGAAATTTTGCAGGCGCAGAAAATCCTCGCCAGCGAGGGCCTTTGGGTGGAACCGGCCTCGGCGGCGGGAGTCGCCGGGCTGTTGGCGCAGACTCAATCGGCGGGGATGGATGTGCGCGGCAAAAAAATTGTCGTTGTGTGCACGGGCCACGGGCTGAAAGACCCGGCGATTATCAGCGACTCGTTTACTTCCCCCAGGGTGATTCCTGCCGACTACCAGGCCTTGTTTGAAATGGTGGAACGGCGCTAGCGGATAATGGAGGGCGGTTTGGGCGTGTTTTGCATGGGCGGCTTGCGTCCATACGCGCGCCAGGAATAGACCCCCAGCCCAAGCGCCGAGAGCAGCAGCGCCCCGCCGACCAGACCAATCAGCGGCGAAGCGCCGCCTTCGCCGCTGGCAGTGGCCGCAGCGGCAGCGCCTTTTTGCGCGCCAAAATCAACGTAGAGAGTTTCTCCGGCAACGGCCTCGAGCGTGAAACTTTGTGCGCTGGTCGGAAAATAGCCCTGTGGGGCGGCGGCGCTGAGTGTATACGTTCCCTCGGGCACGTTTTCGATGCAGGTGGGCTTGGTTCCGCTTTGGGTGGCCAGCGCCTGTGAAAATTGTCCCGACGCGCTGGTAACGCTGATGGCGCCGTCCGCGATGACGTTTTCGGTATCCTGGCGCAGGGCATCGCCGTTGAGGTCTTCATAAAGCAACATGCAAATTTTGACGGTGCCTGGCTGGGGGGTGGGCGTTGGCTCGGCGGGAGTGGGCGTCACGGTCGGCCCGCTGAGAGTGGGCTGGCTGGCCGGGCCGCCGATGCCGAGAATTAACTGCTGGCCCTCGGTCAGTGTGCAGGCGGCGTCCAGTTGATTGAGAGTCCGCAGGGTATCCACCGGTACTCCGCTCAGCAGGGAGATTTGCAGGCAGTTTTGCCCCGGCCCGACGATGTAGACGATGCGCCCATCCGCGCCGGGAGTTGGTGTGCCGAATTGGGGCAGCTGCCCGGCGGGTGAGGCTTGCGCCCGAAAAACAAGCGCTGAAAATGTCATAAAAAAAGTGACCAAAAGAGTGAGAAAAATTTTTCGTTTCATACGGCAAAAATTATATCATGCCGCCTTTTGCGCTATAATCCCGCGCCGAGGGCAGTATTTCGAACTATTCAGGCGCCATTTGATTCGCGTTTGTCCCTCACCCCCGGCCCATCTCCCAGCGGGAGATGGGAGTTGAAACTCTGAAAAAATTGCACATAGTCATCTGAGATTCAATTTCCTCCCCCAGCGGGGGAGGGCCAGGGTGAGGGCAGTTCCATTAATTATCCATTTCCCAAGTTCCCAATTCTGGAGAAACCCATGTCTTTGCAAATTATTGTCGGCGCCCAGTGGGGCGATGAAGGTAAGGGCCGCATTGTGGACTGGTTCGCCAGCCAGGCGCAGATTGTGGCGCGTTACAACGGCGGTGATAATGCCGGTCATTCGGTGACGGTTGGCGATAAATTATTCAAACTGCATCTCATTCCATCGGGCATCATTCATCCGCACACGGTGGCAGTGATGGGCAATGGCATGGTCATCAACCTGCGCTCACTGCGCGAGGAAATGGAATCGCTGCAGGCGGCGGGCGTTGAGGTTTCCCCGGCCCGCCTGCGAATTTCCTACTCGGCGCATCTGATTACCCCGGCGCACCGCGCGTTGGATGCGGCGCTCGAATCGGCGCGCGGCAAAGACAGCATCGGCACCACGGGTCGCGGAATTGGCCCGGCCTACACCGATAAAGCCGCCCGCACCAACCTGCGCATGGCCGACCTGCTGGCCCCCAATTTGCCAGAGCGCCTGCGCCAGCACCTCGAATCGGCCAACCGCGCCCTGCTTTCGCTCGGCTCTGCCTCCATTGACCCGGCTTCCATTCTCGATTCTTTCATGGAGTACGCCCGGCGTTTTTCACCCTACATTGCCGATACTGCCCTGGAACTACACAACGCCCTGCAGGCCGGTCAAACCGTGCTGGCCGAAGGCGCCCAAGGCTCTCTGCTGGATATTGACCACGGCACCTACCCCTTCGTCACCTCCTCGTCCACGCTGGCGCCGGGCGCGCTGGTTGGGCTGGGGCTGGGATTAACTGCCGCGCGCCAGGCCACGGTCAGCGGCGTCTGCAAGGCGTTTCAAACGCGCGTTGGCAGCGGCCCCTTTCCCACTGAAGTTTTTGAAAAAACCGCCGAGCGTTTGCGTGGAACAGGCCAAAACCCCTGGGACGAATTCGGCACGACCACAGGCCGTCCGCGCCGTGTCGGCTGGCTGGATGGCGTCCTTTTGCGCTACGCCGTGCGCCTGAACGGCATCACCGAATTGGTGTTGACCAAATTGGATGTGCTTTCTGGCCTGGAAACTGTCTCCATCTGCGAAGCCTATCAGCGTGGCAGCCAGATTCTCACCGAGTTGGAATTTGGCCCCTCGCACCTCGAAGAATACCAGCCGGCGCTGACCTCCCTGCCGGGCTGGAGCGCCGACCTGAGCGCCATCCGCCGCTGGAACGACCTGCCCGAAACCGCCCGCGCCTACATTCGCGCAGTGGAAAAAGTGGCGGGCGTCCCCGTCCGCCTCGTCAGCGTTGGCCCGGAACGCGAACAAATGATTACGGTGGAGGCCTAAATGTCCTTCTTTCAGGCTATTCTCCTCGGCATCGTGCAAGGTCTGACCGAATTCATCCCGGTTTCATCCACCGCGCACCTGCTCATTTCTCAACGCCTGCTCGGCGTGCCCGCCAGTGACGCCATGTTTTCCTTCCTCGTCCTCGTGCAGTGGGGCACACTTGTTTCCCTGTTTCTCTACTACGGGCGCGATTTTTGGAATATTTTGCTGGCCCTGATTGCCGCCGTCCGCGCCAAACGCGGCGAGCCGCTGACTGCGGACGCGCAGCTGGGCCTTTACATTTTGCTGGCGACTCTGCCCGCTTTGGCGGTCGGATTTCTGCTCAAAGACGCGGTGGAGGCCCTGTTTGCCTCGCCCCTGCTGGAAGCGGGAATTCGCCTGATTACCGCCGCGCTCATTTTGGCGCTGGCCGAATGGCTCAGCCGCCGCGC
>JAVHNW010000052.1:0-5960 GCA_036169755.1 bacterium
GACGGGGAGCCGGATGAGGCCGCCGAGGCGATTCTCACCGGAATTTTTCGCTTTCACCCGCTGGCAGTGGATGACGCGCTGGAGGAAACTCACACCCCAAAAGTGGATGACTGGGGCGACTATCTCTACCTTGTGCTGAATGCCATGGCGCTGGCCGAGGGCGAAAAAATAGCCATCATCAGCCACGAATTGGATATTTTTTTGGGGAAGAATTTTGTCGTCACCCACCACGATACGCCCATTGCCGCCATCCAAAAAGCGCACAAGGCCGCCCAGCGCGACAAACGCGCCATTTCACAAGGCGCCGACCATTTGCTTTACAAAATCGTGGACGAAGTGGTGGCCGATTACATGCCGATTGTCGAACTGCTGGACGACCGCATTGACGCCATCGAAGACGATGTGCTCAACAAACCCCGCCCGGAAACCATTCAGCAAATTTTTGCGCTCAAGCGCGCGCTGCAAGTCATGCGCCGCATCATCACCCCGCAGCGCGAAGTGCTCAACAAACTGGCGCGAGACGAGTACGAAGTGGTTGACCCCAAAGACCGCATCTTCTTCCGCGATGTGTACGACCACCTGGTACGCCTGCACGAATTAAATGAATCCATGCGCGACCTGGTCAGCGGGGCGCTGGATACCTACCTTTCGGTGGTCAACAATCGCATGAACGATGTCATGAAAACGCTGACCATCATCACCACCTTGTTCATGCCAATTTCCTTCGTCACCGGCTTTTTTGGCATGAACTTTTTCGAGCCAGTCGCCGGGCTGACGAGTTGGACCAGCCGCATCGTTTTTGCGCTGACGCTGACGGGGATGATTCTCGTGCCCGTGGGCATGTTCCGCTGGATGAAAAAACAAACCTGGGTATAAAAAATCAGCCGCCGGAAAATCTTCCGGCGGCTGATTTTTTGACAGGCTTAGGCCTGCTCGCGGCGCGCCTTCCACCATTCCCACAACGCGGGCAAAACCGAGATGAGAATAATGGCGACCACCACGATTTCAAAATTTTCCTTGACAATCGGAATTTCACCAAAGAAGTAGCCGGAGAACAGAAAAACCGCCACCCAACTAATGCCGCCAATCACATTGTAGGTGGCAAAGTGGGCATAGGTCATTTCACTCACTCCGGCGACAAAAGGCGCAAAAGTTCGCACAATCGGCACAAAACGCGCCAGAAAAATGGTTTTATTGCCATATTTTTCGTAAAAAGCGTGGGTTTTGTCCAAATATTCCTTTTTGAGAATTTTGATGCTGCCATCAAAAGCGCGTTTGCCAATCGCATGACCAATCGAATAGTTGACGGCATCGCCCAGTACCGCGGCCAGCGCCAGGAGGAAAAACAAAATCACCGGGTTTAAATCAGTCGTCACCGAGAGCGCTCCCGCGGCGAACAGCAGCGAATCGCCGGGCAGGAAGGGCGTCACCACCAGCCCGGTTTCAGCAAACAGTACCAGAAACAGAATGACATAGGTCAGCGTGCCGTATTGGGCAATCAATTCGGCCAGGGCGCTGTCGAGGTGCAAAAAAGTGTTGAGTAACTGCGTCAAAAGTTCCATGAAAACTCCGGGGAAACAACGGGTGAGAAATTACGGATTGCTGATTTTTACACTTTCAATCATTTGCGCCGGGGGCGGCTCCTGACCAAATTGGACGACACGGGCGGGCAGGGCCTGCAAGACATCCAGGCCGCGCACAACTTCGCCAAACAGGGTGTAATTTCCTGTAAATTGCGGCGCAGGCCCCAGCGTGATGAAGAATTGGCTGCCGTTGGTGCCGGGGCCAGAATTGACCATGCCCACCAACCCGGCGCGATCATAGCCAAGTCCTGGGATAATCTCATCGGCGATGAAGTAGCCGGGATTTCCGCCGCCGGTTCCGCTGGGGTCACCGGTTTGCGCCATCAGGCCGGGAATTACCCGGTGAAACGGAGCGTTATTGTACCAGCCGTTTTGCGCCAGAAAAACAAAATTATTGACGGTGAAAGGGGTTTTATCGGCGTAAAGTTTCAGCAGCACCTCGCCGCCCGCCAGTTTTAGCGTGGCAAAATAGGTTTTGGTCACGTCAATCACCACCGGCGGGCAGCTTTTAAATTGACGCTGGGCGAGCGTCAACATCCCCACCGAAAACTGCAGGCTGACGTAATCCTGCGGGCCGCCGTAAATCTGGCCGTTGATGAGCAAAATGGGCGTGCCGGGCAGGCCGCTGGCTGCGCCGCGTTTTTGAGCATCTTCGGCCAGGGCCTGGAATGTGGCGGATTGCAAATCGGCGCGGAAGCGGCTGGGGTCGAGGCCGAGCGTCATCGCCTGCTGAACGAGCCAGGCCTCAAATTCGGCGGGCGAGCGGGTCAACCAGTCGGCCTGGGTGGCGTAGAGCAGTTCGTGCATTTCCCAAAATTTTTCCTGCCGCCCGGCGGCCTCGGCGGCGATGACGGCTTGCGCGGCTTTCGCTTCTGAGCCGGGAAAATGCCGATAGACTACGCGCAAATCATCGGGGTATTCCTGACGCAGGCGGCGCAGGGCGGCAGACAAGGCGGCGCAGCTGGGGCAGGTGTAGTCGCCATATTCCAAAATGGTGACCGGCGCGGAGGCGGGGCCTGCGATGTGTTCGCCGTCAACTTTACCGGGCGCGGGAATCAGGTCGCTGGAACGGGTGTCGGGCGTGGGCGGAACCTGCAGGGCGGCGCAGCGCGGGTCTATAAACTGGGTCGGCGTGGCGGCTGGGGCGGGAGTCGCCGCCGGGGCGCAGGCCGTCAGCAGCCAAAAAATCAACAAAAGCCAGCGGCGGGTTTTCATGGTTGTTTTTCCAGGGCGGCCTGCAGCTCGGCGAATGAGCCCATTTTGCGGATGCTGTCGAGGAATTCTTTCAGGTTGGGGCTGCGGGCGCGCCAGGCGCGAACTGCCGGGCCGACCGGGTCTTCGCCAGCCGCGCCGCCGGGGGTGTCGGCGTAGGCGCCATAAAAAGCGAAGTAGGCCTGGTTTAATTTGCGGATGGGGTAGCCGTTGTCCCAAAAGAATTTGCGGCGGGTTTCCATGTAGGCTTCGGCTTCATCAATTTTTCCGGCGGCCAGCAGCGCGTCTGCGGTGATGCGGGTGGTGTGCATTTCGGCGTTGAAGTCAAAACTTTCGGCCAGGAAACGCTCCCCCTGCGCGGCGGCCAACTGTCGGCCAAAATCGGGGCGGCGCATTAATTCGGGGTAGTACAGCCGCATGACGATTTTTCCAATTTCGCGGCCCGCAATTTCGGCAGTGGTTTCATTCATGGTGCGAACCTGCGGGTCGGAATAATTGGTCGAAATGGGGTAGATTCCCATGTAGACGTGGGTCCATTCGTGGGCGATGGTATCCACCAGCCAATGGAGGTCATCACTGCGGTAGACCATGGTCGGGTAGAGGGCAACGCCGCCGATGGGGACGACCAGCGAGGAAACGTCAAAAGCGGTGTCGGCGCGGCTTTCGATTTCCTGGGCCTGTTCGGTGGTCAGGTCGGGATTGAGCATGAGATTGGTTTCCTGCTGAATCACATCCCGGCGCGAGACGACCAGGTTTTGCGGCAGCGGGCTGACGTGATAAAGCACCCAGGGCAGGGGCTGGCCGCCCAGCGTCAGACCCAGCGCCGAGAGAATTTCGCTCACCTGGCTTTCGAGGGTGGCCTCGGCAAACGGGGCGATGGCATCGTACTGACGCTTCAACTCGGCCAGGCGGGCGCGTTGCCCGGCGCTGGCAGAAAGCGGGTCGGCGGCATAGGCCGGGTCGGCGTAAAGGCGCTCAATTTCAGCCTCCAGCGCGTCCATCTGGCGAATCAGATTGAGGGCCTGCAAAACGCTGTGGCGTTGGGCAACCGAATCGGAGAAGCGCGGCGCGCCCAATGTGGAAATTTCCAGCTTGAACCAGAGCGAATCTGCCGCCCAGGAGGTGGCGTTAAATACATCATCCGCCGCCTGACGAAAAATCTTCTCGCCCAGGGTCAACGGAACGGGCAGGCTGGCGCTGGAAAAAAGCATCAGCGCCACAAGCGTAAAAATCGTGCGACCAGGAATGCGAAACCACATGCGTCTGATTATACCCAGCGGGTATCATATAATGGAGGCCATGTTCACTGCCGATTTTGACTACGACCTGCCCGATTCATTCATCGCTCAAACACCCGCCGAGCCCCGCGATTCGGCGCGGCTGATGGTGCTGCACCGCAAAAGCGGCCAACTGGAGCACCGCATTTTCCGCGAGATCGGCGATTTTCTGCGCCCCGGCGATTTGCTGGTGATCAATCAGACGCGAGTCATTCCGGCGCGGCTGCCCGCCCGCAAAATCAGCGGCGGGAAAGCGGAAATTTTGCTGCTGCGGCGCGAATCGGAGACGGAGTGGGAATGCCTGGTGGGCGGGAAAGGTCTCGGCGAGGGGAAACGCCTGCGGCTGGCAGATGGCCTGGAAGCGGAAATCGTTGCCAGCCTGGAAGGTTCCCGCCGCCGGGTGCGCTTCGCCGAACCAGTGGAGAATCACCTCCCCAGCGATGGTCAGATGCCGCTGCCGCCCTACATCCACGAAAAATTGCGCGACCCGGAACGCTACCAGACGGTCTATTCCAAAACGCCAGGTTCTGCCGCCGCGCCCACCGCCGGCCTGCATTTTACCCCGCGCCTGATGGATGAACTGCGCGGGCAGGGAATCCAATTCGCCGGGGTGACGCTGCACGTTGGGCTGGATACCTTTGCCCCGGTCACCGAGGCCGACCCGCGCGAACACAAAATTCACACCGAATGGTGCGAATTGACGCCAGAAACGGCGCAAAAAATCCGCGCCGCGCGCGCCGCGGGCGGGCGGGTGATTGCCGTTGGCACGACCAGCGCGCGCACGCTGGAAAGCGCCGCCGGGGGGGCTTTTTGCGGGCCGACTTCTATTTTCATTTTGCCCGGCTACAGCTTCCGCGCGGTGGATGCAATGGTGACCAATTTTCACCTGCCCAAATCTACGCTGCTGATGATGTTGAGCGCCTTCGCCGGGCGCGAAACCATGCTTTCGGCTTACGCAAGCGCCAAGCGCGAGGGCTACCGCTTCTTCTCCTTTGGCGATGCGATGTTCGTGGACTAGCCGCTTTTCCAGCCGGTCAATTTTCGCTCCTTGCCGGGTCGGATAGCCTTTGAGAGTCTCCCGCAGATATTTTTCATCTATCCTATCCACCACCCTCGGACTTTCATGAAACGCTTCTTAAAAATCACCCTGCTTTCCCTGTTCGTTTTGCTGGCGCTTGGCGCTGGCGGCTTTCTGCTTTGGGCCGAAACACCAGCCCGGCCACAGGCCGCGGCGCTGGCGGCGCTGCAATCTGACGACTTGGTCACCGTCAGCGAAACGCATGGCTACCTCGCCTTTCAACCGACCCGTCAGCCGCCCAAAACCGGTTTCATTTTTTACCCTGGCGGGCGGGTGGATTACCGCGCCTACGCCCCAATTTTGCACCAAATCGCCGCGCAAGGCTTTCTGGTGATTTTGGTGCCGGTGCGCCTCAACCTGGCTTTTTTTGACCTGGAAGCGGGAGCGCCCGCCCTGACGGATTTTCCGCAGGTGAAAACCTGGGCGGTGGGCGGGCACTCGCTGGGCGGGGTGGCGGCCAGCCTTTTCGCCTCAAATCATCCGCAGGTGCAGGCGCTCATTCTCTGGGCTTCCTACCCGCCGGACGACTCGCTCAAATCATCCAGCTTGCCCGTCCTCTCCATCTATGGAAGCCAGGATGGTCAGGCCGCCGAAGTGGCCGAACGCTCCCGCACCATTTTGCCTGCCAATGCCCAAATTGTGGTCATTGAAGGCGGCAACCATGCCCAATTTGGCGATTACGGCCCGCAAGCTGGCGATAACCCCGCCGAAATTTCTGCTGAAAACCAGTGGAAGCAAACAACCCAGGCGGTGACTCAATTTTTAAAGGCGCTGAAATGAAACGCTGGCAAAAAATTCTGCTCGCGCTGA
>JAVHNW010000053.1:0-24246 GCA_036169755.1 bacterium
AAGCCCACATTGTAAAAATTTGGTTCCAGCGGGTCGGGCGTGCGCCACTTGCAGCGCGCCAGAAAAGTCATATACAGCTGGTCGGCCACTTCGCTGGTCAATTCCATGCGCAGATGGTAATTTTTCCCCACCGCAATTGTTTTGCGTGTATCAATGCGAAAACCAAGCGCATTGATATCGGTCAGCTGCCCCAAAATTTCTTCCGTCTCTTCATCGGTGACGCACATATAATACGAAAACTTGCGCCGTGGCGCCGCGCGCTTGTCTGAAGGTTTGTTCGTTTCCTTGGGTTTTAGAAAATTAAACATAGCCGCATTATACAGCGCAGGCAGAAATTTTGCTACAATTCTGCAATTATTCTGCTCTAAAGGCATGCGTCACAATCGTTGCGCCGCTGCCACCGATATTTTGCGCCAGGCCGATGGACGCGCCCTCCACTTGGGTTTTGCCACATTCGCCGCGCAGCTGCTGAACAACTTCTACAATCTGATACATGCCGGTGGCGCCAACGGGATGTCCGCGCGCCTTCAGCCCGCCGCGCGTACAAACCGGGATGCGCCCGCCGAGGGTGATTTCCCCATTCAGGCCGAGGCGCGGCGCCTGGCCGCGTTCCGCGAAACCGCAGGCCTCCAGCGAGAGCGCCGCCATAATCGAAAAGGCGTCGTGCAGCTCGAAGAAATCCACTTCTTCGGGGGAGATGCCCGCCATCTGGTAGGCTTTTTGCGCGGATTGGTGAGCCGCCTCCAGCCAGAGTGGGTCGCGCCGCGAGTGGATGGCGAGGCTGTCGGTGGCCGAGGCCGAGCCAGCCACGAGGATTTTTCTGCGCCCGGCCAGCGAGTAGACCCTGTCGGCGGGGACGAGAATTGCGGCGGCGGCGCCATCGCCTGTCGGCGAAGCATCCAATAAATTAATGGGCGTGGCGACCATGCTCGATTTTTCAAATTTTTCCAGCGAGATGGCTTCGCGCAGGCGGGCGAATGGGTTATGAACGGCGTTGGCGTGGGCGTTGATGGAAAATGGGGCAAAATCGCTGTGTTTCCAGCCGTATTCGTGCATGTAGCGGCGCATGATGAGCGCGTTGAGACCGACAAAGGAAACTCCCTGGTCTACTTCGTAATCGGCATCGGCGGCGGTTGCCAGCGCGGCAGTCACATCGTGACCGGCGCGGTCGCTCATTTTTTCTGCGCCGATGACCAGCGCCGCCTCGGATTCGCCGGAGGCGACGGCCATCAGCCCGGCGCGAAAGGCCGCCGCGCCTGAAGCGCAGGCTGCCTCGATTTTTACCGCCTCGATTCCGCGCAGGCCGAGCCAGTCGGCGGCCAAGGTTCCCAGTTGGTTTTGCGCGCTGACGATGGGCGCCAGCATGTTGCCGAGGTAAAGCGTATCCGGGTTTTCCACGCCCGCGTCTTGCATGGCGGCAAAGGCAGCCTCCAGCGTCAGGTCTTTGAGGGCTTTGTCCCAGTGTTCTTCAACTTTGGTTTGTCCAATTCCTAAAACAGCCACTTGGCGCATATTAATCTCCGTTTTTGATGTTGGCTGTATTTTAATCGTTTGCGCTGTCAGGAACTATCGGATGGACACTTAACGGTTTTGCTTTCGGCGAACCCACCGCAGGGAAACGAGCAGAAAAAAGGCAGCCGCGAATCCGGCCAGCGCCAAAAGAAAATTACTGCGTTTGGCCTGGGTTTCCCGCGCGTCTGGTTGGGCTTCAAAACTAAGGTACGCCGCTCGATTGATGGTGTACCCGGCGCTGGTCTGGGCGGTTATCGAGAGTTCCAGCGCGTACAGCCCTGGCGAGGCGGGGCTGTAGCTTGTCGAAAATAGACCGTCAGCACTGCTCAGTGTCAATATTTCGGTGCTGCCATCCGGCTTGCGTAAACGCGCCTCTGTGGATGCGCTGCTGATGGACTGCCCGTCTGCGGTTAATTTGGCCGTAATCGTGACGGCTTGTCCGATGGTCGGGATGGTGGGGTTGGTTTGGGCCTCAAGAATTGCGCCGCCGCTGTAACGGGCGTTGAGCGCATAATCGGCTCCGGCGGCGGGGGTGTCTGCGCCGCTGATTAATTTAACTTTCCATGCGCCGGGTTTGGGCTGAGCGAAGCCGTAGCCGAGATAAATCATCGTGGCGGGATCATTTACCAGCAGCAGGCCATTCTTCTGCGGGTCAAGCGTGATGAGATTTCCACTGGCGCCGCGTACTTCAATTTGTAGTGAGCGCGAAGAGTCATACAGGCTGAACGTAGCCAGGGTGACGTTGGGTTCGATCGGAATGATGAGTTCCCGCGTTTCTCCGGCATTCATGTGGCCGGACAAGGTGCGGCTGAATTGTTCTGCGCCAGGCGCCACAGCGGGCGCATTCGGGTCGGCGCGGGGCAGAAAGTTTTGCGGCCCCGCCTGTAACAGGGCCTTGACCGCCGTATCAAAAACAGCGCGATTGGTGGTTAAATCACCGTGAACGAGCGCGATGGTTTGGGTGCTGTCGAGTGGAATGGAGGTCGCGCTGCTCACGTCCACTACCATATCTGAAGGAACCTGCGTACATGGGGAAGTGATGGGTTCAATCAGACGCGTTCCGGCCACCAGGTAAAAAGGTGTCCCCCGGCGGCGAATCACTTGCTGATTAAAGACGCCGTTCATGTAGGAGGGCTGAATTTCAATGGATGCTGGTAACAAAAAGCCGAGCGATGCCAGCGGGTAAACGCAGGCCGAACCGGCCTGCGGTGTTCCCAGAAAAATTACCTGCGCCACTCCATCGGTCGGCATCAGCCGGTCCAAATAATAACGGGCAATCATTCCGCCCATGCTATGCACCAGCAAATCCACCTGTTCTGCGCCGGTTTGCTTTTGAACTGCGCTGATGTAGTCACGTAAAATTAGCGCATTTTGCGCAATCGAATTGGTTTTTCCCGCCGGGTTGGCTGGGCTGCCCGTGTTCAACACGCCGGGCGCCTGCCCGTCTCCAACCGCGAAGCCCGAAAGCCCCATTTCTGCCAGATAGCCGTCGCTGCCCAGGTAGGCCTGCCAGGTTTCCCAATTGGATAAAAAACCGTGAACCATCACAACCGGGCGCGGCGCAATCACCAACGACAGGCGGCCCGGCAGGGGCTGGCCGCGCACGGTAGCTGAAAGATGATGCCCGGGAAGCCAAAACCAGCCCAGCGTGGCAAGCGGTTCGCTCAGGCAAGAGTCCGTTCCAGTGCGGACGGCGCAGCTTGTCAGCGGCAACGCCAGCCCTTCGAGGAAAAAACTGACCTGGGTAGTCTCGTCTGCCAGCGCGGGCAAAACCACCTGCAGGCGAATCTCATCCCCATCCGTAATTTTTGTTTTTTCTGTTCCATCGCGTCCCACAACAACAATGCCGGGCGTTGATTGGCGGAAGGTTGCGCCAATCGTAATGAATAGTAACGTTATAATCACCAGCAAGTTTTTCATAGTGTCCTCAATTTTTATTCTAATTATACAAAAAATATCATATTAGTTGTTATTTTATGGACTCTTCTGACTGGTTGGCTGGCGCCCTGCAAAGTTTATCCCGCGCCGGAGAGGTGGGCCGGGCGACAGCGGACTATCTTTCCGCCCGGAAAACGCCGATTCGCTTCCGCAGCATTTCCCCCGCTGCCGGGGCGATGTGGTTTCTGGGTGGGACGATTACCCTCAACGCGCGTTACTTCTCCCCCGCCGATTGGCAAAATCCGCGCCTGTTAAGTTTGCTGGTGCATGAGGCGCGTCACCTGCAGCAGGGGCCGCTGGTGGCGCTCTCCGTTTTCGGCGAGTTGGACGCCTGGCAGTTGGATTTTAACTTTCAGCGGGCGCTCACCGGCACTTTTCCCTCAGCGTTGATTGAGGAATTGTGCGCCCTGCCGCTGGCTTTTGACCGCGCCGCGCTGCAAAAAGCCCGCGCACTGATGATTCAGTACGCGGGCAAAGGCTATCGGGTGGATTTGCTGCCGCTCTTTCCGCTTCCGCGTGAAATCGCCTGGCGGCTGGGGCGCTGAAGTTACTTTTTGCGAGTCGCCACCTTGTAAATCAGCCACACAATCAGCGCGGGTGGAAGCAGCAGGGGCAGCAGGACAACCAAAATCCAAATCAGCAGTTCGATAATTTTTTGGTAGATGATGACGATGGAACTACTGGCGGTGTTGAAAGTTTTGCCCGGATTCCAGCTCTCGGTGGGGATGGGCGTCGGCGTGGGGGTTGGCGTGGCGGGCGGAATGTTCGGCTCCAGCGTGAGCGTGATGGTGGAAAAAGCCGCGCGGTTCGACAGGTAATTCATGCGTCCCTGCACTTGCTCGATTTGCGCTTCAATGTTGGAAAGTTCCTGATTGATGCGCAGCGACTCATCCACTGTGGTGGCGTCTGCCAGAAAACTGCGGATGCGGTCGCGCGTGGCCTGCAGGTTGGTCAGCTGGCTTTGCAAATCAACGAATTCATCACTCACGTCCTGGCCGCTGGCATTTTCATCCAGCACCTGCAGAGCAATTCCGCGCAGGCGGCGCAAGGCGTTTTCAAACTGGGTGGCCGGTACGCCGATGGTGATGGTGGCGTATTTGTAATTGACGCCGCCGCTCATTTCGTACCAGACCCTCGAGGAAATGACGTAGCCGTCCAGGTCGCCGATGACCTGCAGGCTGCGGTCAACCGCCTGGTCGGGATTTTCGACCAGCAGGCGCAGTTCGGCGTTTTTGATCACCATCTGCCCAATTTGTGCGCCGGTGAGCGCATCGGCGCCGGTTTGGACGAGGGCGTTGGCGCCGGGCATGGCTTCTGGCGCGGCGTTTCCGGCTTCGGCGGAGCGTGCTTCGGGCGCGGGCAGGGCGGCGGTGGCTGCTGGCGGCAGCGAGTCGTAGCCCGGCATGGGCGCTTCGGCCAGCGGCGTCTGCGAACTGGATGGGCCGCAGGCGGCAATCAGCAGCGCCAGGGCCAGCATCAGCAGGGAAATACGGGCGATGGTTTTCATTTTCTCCTCCGGGTGAATGTTGCCAGGCTTCGGCGTCTGGCAGTCTCAAGTGTTTTTTGGACGCCGCCGGTCTGAAAATAGTTCCCCCTGCGTTAAGTAACCATTCAGCCCTCACCCTATCCCTCCCCCGATGGGGGAGGAGATTGAACCTTGGATGGATATATTTTGCGTTTGCAATGTAATTTTTCGAGGTTTCAACCCCATCTCCCATTGGGAGAGGGCGGTGGTGAGGGGAAAAACGCAAATCTAACGCTGCCTGAATAGTTACTGCGTTAAAATGGTTTCAGCCTGGTAAAACGAAAGTATGGAGAAATAGATGACTAAAAAAATTATTCTGGTGGCCGGGAATATCGGCGTGGGCAAGACCTCGCTCACCGAGCGGATTGGCGCGCGTCAGGGCTGGGCGACGGGCTATGAATCGGTTTCGGACAACCCCTACCTGTCCGATTTTTATGCGGATATGCGCGCCTGGTCTTTTCATTTGCAGGTCTATTTTTTGGGGCATCGCGCCCGCCAATATCTTGACCTGGCCGCTGACCCGCGCACGGTCATCAGCGACCGCAGCATTTACGAAGACGCCTACATTTTTGCGCGCGCCCTGCATCACATGGGCAATATGACCGAGCGTGATTATTTTTCCTATCAGCGTTTGTTTCAACTGGTGGTGGGCAGTTTGCCCGTTCCCAACCTGTTGATTTATCTCAAGGCGCCGGTGGAGGTGTTGATGGAGCGCATCCGCCGCCGGGCGCGCGGCATGGAAACCGGCATCAGCGCCGAGTATCTGACTCTGCTCGATTCGTTTTATGACGATTGGCTGAAGTCGTTTGATTTATGCCCCGTGCTGACCATTCGCACGGATAATTTGGATTATGTTCATCAGCCGAATGCGCTGGAACTGGTCACGCAGCGCATTACGGATAAGTTGGGCGGCAGGGAAACGGTGGACATCCCGTAGATGGGGAATTAAAAAGCGCTGGCGGTCAACCAGCGCTTTTTAATGGGCGTCAAAACGCAAAAACTAGCGGCGTTTGTTGCATGCGACTGGTTTAATGTTGAAGCGGTTTTTCAGCTGGCGGTTTTTCAAGACGACCGAACCCGGGCAGGCCGAAGTGGTCAGCGTGATGGTGTATTTGCCGGGTTTGATGTCGGTGAAGGTGGTCTTTCCGGCTTTGGATGTGGAAAAATTATAATAGTTCGCCCCGGTCATCTGAATGTACAAGGTTCCGCCGGTGCGATTGTCCACCGTCAGCGTGGCCAATTTGACTTTGGCGGGCTGGATGTTCTCTGCCGCGGACTTGGCGTAGGCGGGCGATGGTGCCAGGAATGAGAGCATAAAAAACAAAACAAGAGCCAGGTTGATTGTGCGTACCGTTTTCATGTTCCCTCCAAACAAAGAAAATGTTGGGAATCCACATTCCCATTAATCGGTATTATACGTCTATTTTTTTTGCTTCATTTGGTGAAAGGGAATCAGCATCAGCAAACCGATGGCAATCATCACCTCGCCAATTTCGACCCCAACCGCCTGCCAGGGGCCAAAAAAAGGGACATCGGGGAAGGGCTGCGTTCCCAGCCCGAAGATGTCCGCCATTCCGGCGAAGACGGCCACCACATAGCCGGTTCCAATCAGCCGCGGGCCGATGTCGGCCAGGATGGATTTTTCCTCGCCGCGCCACAACGCTGCCAGGCTGAGATATCCGCCCAGGCAGAGCAGGCCCAGCCCCAGCGTGAAAACGCTGGTTTGCACGAATCCGATGACCGGGCTGCGGTCCAGCCCCAGCCATTCGGGTTTGGCGCCCAGGGTGAAAATCAGCAGGCCAATCATTGTCAGAGTCAGCCCCAGCCGCGCCCAGTCGCTGCGCGGCACGGAACCATCGTTTTCGGGTGGATTGTTCATGCGGGCAGGCTCCTTTCCAGGTGGGAAATCCAGTTTCCGCCGAGCATATTTTCGATATCGTTTTCCGTGTAGCCGCGTTTTTCCAGCAGGGCGGGGAGTTTTTGCAAATCGGCGATGCTGTCAATGCCTTCCGGTACATGCGCCAGGCCCAGGCCGCCGTCAAAGTCGCTGCCGATGGCGGCCTGGCGCGCGTTTCCGGCTTTTTGGCAGATGTAATCCATGTGTTCGGCCACGCGTTCCAGCGGCACCAGTGCGCGCGAGTCGCCGGGTTTCCAGCCCGCGCGCAAAAAGGCGTTGTAGAAAACCGTGCCGATTACTGCGCCGCGTTCCAGCAGGCGCTCCAGCAGGGGTTCGGTCAGGTGACGGTTGCTCTCCGAGCCGCTGAGCAGCGCGAGCGGGTTGGCGTGGCTGGCGATAATCGGCCCTGGGTAGCGCTCCAGCGCCTGGAGCGCGGCGAGCGGGTCCATGTGTGAGACGTCCAGGGTAAAGCCGATGGCGGCCATTTCGTCCAGCAGGGCCTCGCCCGCGCGGGTGAGCGGGCCGGGTTCGCGGGTTCCGCCGCAGAAGCGGGTTCCAGCCCAGGCCGGGCCAAGAATGCGCAGGCCGCGCTGCCACCATTCGGCCAGTTCGCCTGGTTCGCGCACGCCTTCGCCGCCTTCCATTAAAATGACCAGCCCCACCGGTCGGCCTGAGGCTTCGGGCGGCAGGGGAGAGCGCCATTCGGCCAGGTGGTTTTTTAAGTCGGCCTGGGTTTGTAGGATGCGGAAAAAAGTGGGATTTTCCTCGGTCAGGCGGTGATACGCTTCGAGTTGGGCGGAATAACGCTGGTGGGCTTCTTCCATGCTGGCGTAGGATTCCGTTTCCCAGGCGCCCATCTGTCGGCGGCGCGGCGAGGCGAAGAGGGTGCTAAAAATAATGGCGACATTGCCGCGCTGATAGTCCGGCCAGCCGAGCAGGCTTTCACCGTTTTGGGCGGGGATGGGGCCATCCTGTTCTATTTTGCGGGTTTCGGTGCTGGCGCGGGTGTAATTGCGCCCAAAGGAGAGCATGTTCCAGGCCAGGTCTTGGTGCGCGTCTACGATTATTTTCATCATTTTATGAAAAGAGCGCACCGGCTGGCGCGCTCTTTTGAATTTCTCCGGTGGGCTTTACTCTTCCGGGCTGGTCTCTGCCGGGCTGGTTTCTGCCTGGCTGACTTCTGCTGGGCTGACTTCTGCCTGGCTGGTTTCGTCTTCGCGGTTGAGTTCAGCCGTCAGGGCTTTGATGTCCATGTCGGCGTAGGAGGCCGAGTCGACCTTGCGCAGGCTGAGGCCGATGCGGCGCTGGTCGGCGTCAATGCGGATGACGCGCAGGGTGAGCGCATCGCCTTCCTTGACGGCTTCCTTGGGGTGGTTGATGCGGTTCTCCGAAAGTTCGGAGATGTGAATCAGGCCTTCGATGTCGCCTTCCAGGCGGGCAAAGGCGCCGAATTTCGTCAGGCGGGTGATGGTGCCTTCGACCAATTCGCCAACCTTGAAGCGGCTGACTTTGTCGTGCCAGGGGTCTTCCTGCAGGGCTTTGATGGACAGGCCAATGCGGCGTTTTTCGCGGTCAATGTTGATGACTTTGACTTTGACTTCGTCACCGATTTTGAGAATTTCGCTGGGGTGTTGAACACGCTCCCAGGAAACCTCGGAGAGGTGAACCAGGCCATCGGCGCCGTTGATGTTGACGAAGGCGCCGAATTCAGCCACGCTGGTAACGCGCCCGCTGTAAACTTTGCCTTCTTCGAGTTCGTCAATCACGCGGTCTTTGATGGACTGACGGGTTTCGGGGTTGGCGATCCGCTCAGAAAGAATCAGGCGGCGGCGCTCGCGGTCAACTTCGATGATGCGCACGCTGATGGTTTCGCCAATCTGCTTGGCCCAGCGGTCGGGGGTGTCGCCCTGAACCTGGTTGCGGCGCGAAAGGCTGATTTGCGAGGCGGGGATGAAGCCGCGCAGACCGTGCACCAGCACAATCAGGCCGCCCTTGTTGTAGCCATCCACCTTGCCTTCAAAGTTTTCGCCGCTTTCCTGCATCTTCTCGACCACTTCCCAGCCCATCGCCTCGCGGGCGCGGACGTAGGAAAGGACAACGTTTCCGTTGTCATCTTCCGGGTTGATGACGTAGACAGGAATTTCCATGCCAACGCTAAACCCGGCGCGGTCGTCGGCTGGAATTTGATCCAGTTCGCGGCCCGCAATTACGCCTTCGCTTTTTGCGCCGACGCTGACGAGAATCTGCGAGGCGGAGATGCTGGCGATGACGCCTGTGCGAATCTCACCCTGGCTGGGAAATTCCAGCCCAGAGTCCGATTGCATCAGGCTTTCCATCGTTTCCAGGGTGTTGCCGTCTTGAGTCAGTTCTTCACTGTCCCCATTGCCCATTTGGGCGTTTTGTTGGTCCATCATAACGATATTGCTCCAATACGAAAGGAATTAAACACGGATTATAAAGGCGAAGTGTGTACTTGGCAATAGCAAGTTAATATTGCTCTCTTGGAGTTAGCGCGAAAGCGCCAGACCTGATTCCTAAAGAGCCTTGGGAAAATGCGCTAGCCTCCATTGACCGCTGGGTATATTTTGACTTCATCTGACCCACAGATAATTGCTTCCTGCAAATCCACCAACTGACCATTGAGCACCACCAGATGGACTTCTGCCAACGGAATCCCCAACTCGACCAGCAGGGCGCTGAGCTGGGTTGGTTCTTTTCGTTCAATTTCGATCCGACTGCGGCGGCCGGGAAGGTAAAAATCGAGGTGTCCACCTGCGTAGAGTTTCATTTTTGGTTTCAGGCAGTGAGCAGTTCAGCCGCCCAGCCCAGCGAAAGGGACTCGAGCCTCTCGCGGGTGGGAACGCCGGTTTGGGGGTTCCACCCTTTCAGCGTGTATAAAAGCGTCAGGGCTTGTTCAAATTCTTCGCGCGGCAGGCCAAGCCCTTGTAACGGGCCATTTTCCAGGCCCTGGAAAATTCGTTCGGGGAGAGTATCATCCTGGCGCGAAAAGCCTTCGCGCAGGTTGAAAATACGCGCCAGATTGGTGCCGCGTTCGCCAATTTGAAGCAAGTCGGCGATGGTTAAGTTCCAGCCGGTAGCCGCATTCAGAGACAGGAGTACATCGTCGGGGGGAATAAAGGAGCGCGGCGCAGGGCCGAAGAAGCAGTATCCGGTCGTTTTTTCCATGCTGCCCCATTGTTCCAAAATGTAGAAATGTTTCATTTTTTCAGCGTTCAGCAGCCGGGACGGCTGGGCAACGGTAATTCCCAGCGGGGCCGCGCTCTTGAACTGGAAACTTTCGGGATTGGCAAAAGTCGGGTCGTGCGCCACCACCAGATGGTCAGCGCCGATTTCGGAGATGGCGTAGCCCATGCCCACGTTGTATTTGCCGCGCGGCTCGTGCATGGCAAGTTCCTGTCCCTTGACCTGCATGGCGAAGAATTTGGCGTCACCGCCGATTTCTTCTGCGGCGCGTTTACTGCCTTCGGCCAGCAGGTTGCCAAAGCCTTCGCGGTGGGCGATCTGCTCCAGAATGGCAAGCATGGCTGCGGCGTTGCCAAAGCGCAGATCGAGGCCGCCGGTGTCGTCCAGACCAATCAGGCCGTGTTCAAAACATTCCATCGCAAAGGCAATCGTCGCGCCCGCCGAAATGCTGTCGAGCATGTAGGCGTTGCAGAGTTCGTTGGCTTTGGCAATCGCCTGCAAATCGCGGATGCCACAATTGGGGCCAAAGGCGCCGATGGTTTCATATTCCGGGCCACCGTAAGGCGAAGGCTGGCCGTTGAGATTGACTTCGCGCTTGCAGCGGACGGCGCAAGCGTAACAACTGCGCCGGGCGCTGAGCAGCTGCTGCTCGTAGGCCTCCCATTTGACTTCATCAACGCCTTCAAACACACCCTGGCGGAAGTTGCGGGTGGGCAGAATTCCAGCAGTGTTGAGGGGTTCCACCAGACCGGGCGTACCGCGTACCTGCAAATCCCAACTGGCGGGGTTATCACGGACCGCTTTGGAAAGTTTGCGCCCCAGAGCCAGCAGCGTTTCCGGGTCGTGCGCCAGCGACTGGTAACGCTGACTGCCGCGCACGGCAATCGCGCGCAGGTTCTTGGAGCCCATGACGGCGCCCATGCCCGTGCGCCCGTTGAAATGACGCAGGTCATTGGTCAGGCCAGCAAAGCGCACCAGATTTTCGCCGCCAATTCCAATCTGCAAAACGCGGATTTTTTCATCGCCCAATTCGGCGCGGATGGTTTCCTGCGCTTCAGCGGTGGCGCGGCCCCACAGATGGGCTGCCGGGCGGATTTCGGCGACTCCATCCTGAATCCAGAGATAAACCGGCTGTGGGGCGCGTCCCTTGACCACAATCGCCTCGAAACCGGCCATTTTTAGTTCTGGCCCCCAGAAGCCGCCAGCCTCCGATTCGCCATAGCCACCCGTCAGCGGGGAGCGCGCCGAAACAACGTAGCGCGTGGCAGTGGAAACCGGCGCGCCGGTCAGCAAGCCAGTGGCAATCACGAGCACATTTTCAGGCGCGAAGGGTTCGGTGTGCGCGGGCATTTCATTCAGCAGGATGTAGCCCGCCAGCGCCTTGCCGCCAGGGTAGAGACGGTAAAAGTCTTCGCTCAGGGTTTCCACTTCCACTGCGCCGGTGGAAAGATTGACTCGTAAAATTTTTGCGGTGCTGCCGTAGGACATGGGGCCTCCAAAAGTGTTGCGTGTTCCGCTTTTACATTTCCAGCGCCAGCGCACATGGAATTTCGAGATCAGTATCAGGAACTTTGATCGAAACAATCGGCCAGTTGGGGTGGCGGTGAGAATTTCGTTGCCCTGCGCGCCAACCAAAATGGTATCTTCCATTTTAGCGCCAGAGATGGTCGGGTTCCAGGCGTAGGCCTGACCAGATGAAACCACATCCGCTGAACCGGGCAGGCCCAGGAATTCACGCGGCTCATAGCCGACTGCGCCGCCCTGATGGTGGAAGCGCCACTCGTCGGGGAAACCTGTCGCGGCGTATTCGGCCTGTCCGCGCTGGAAAACTTGATCGAGGGAGCGGCCAGGGCGAGTGTGGGCAATCAGCGCTGCATTGACGCGCGCGCTGGCCGCGATGCGTAACTGCGCGTCCGCCGGGATGGGGCCGAAGTGGACGAGGCGCGAAATGGAGCAGACCAGCCCCCAGCGGCGACCGCTCAGCACCAGCAGGGCATACTTTTCCAGTTTTTTCTCAGTCGGCAGCGGGTGGCGAAAGCGATAAATGCGCTCATCCGTGGCGATCAGGTTGACAATTGGCTGGACGCCGCGTTTTTGCGCTTCAGCGCCCAGCCAAGCGGCGATTTCATATTCGCTCATTCCAGGGCAGACAGCGCGGGCAGCGGAATCCATCGCCTGTGCGCAGGATTGACCAAGTTGCCGGAAGCGTTCACCTTCCGCGAGAGTCAGCCCCGCCCGCAGCCGGGAGATTTCCGCGCTGACATCTTTGGCGCTGCCGAAGGGGACATCCGCAATTAAAGTCAGCCCGGCGGTCAGTTTGTTCAGTTCCAGGAGCGGATTCGTCCAGGGGGAGATGCGGAACTCCCAGCCTTGTTCCGATAAATCGGATTCCTGCTCCAGGCGCGGGGCTTCGATGTTGTTGGTCGCCAGAAAACAGCGTTCGCGCGTCAGCAAGAGCGAGGCGGCGCCTTCGGTGGTGGCGGTGTTGACGTAGGAAGTCGCGCCGCAGGTGGCCCAGGCAAAACTGCTCACGCGGCGCAAAAGCAGCGCCTGCGCTCCATGTTTGTCCAATAATTCCGAAATTTTCTGGCGCTTGATCAGAAATTCTGCGCTCATACAAAAGCCATCCTCAGGCTGGTGACCAGCAACAAAATTAAGACGAATTTCCGAAACCCTTGCGCTGGCAGACGCCGTTCAAGCAAGGACCCCGCGATTAATCCAACAATCAGGGCTGGCAGGGCAATTTTTCCAAACCAGCCCCAAACAAGCGGGGTGAAGTTGCCAGAAATTGCATGATTGAAAATCACCTGCACGCTGCTGATGATGAAATAGCCCTGCAAATTGCCACGAAAACGAGCAGGTTCCCATTTTTGGGTATCGGCATAAATAATCATGGCCGGGCCAGGAGTATTAAAAGCGCCCCCCATCAAGCCGCTGATCAGCCCAGCCAAGGCTTGCCAAAGTGGATGAGTCATTTTGGGCAGGTGGAAACCAGAGAGCGCGTAAAGCGCATAAAGCGCAATGATGGTTCCCAAGATGCGCAAGCCCCAGACGTTGTCCAGCCCCTTCAAAAACTGAACGCCAATTGGAATGCTGATGAACGAAACCACAATGGCCAGCCAAATATCCCGAAAGGTGAGCGATCGCCAATTTCGAAAAAGGATGACTGCTTCAATGCAAATCGCAATCAGCGCAACCAGTGGGGCGGACACGCGCAAGCCCAAAATGCTGGGCAAAATCGCCATCGTGACCAGCGCCATGCCAAAACCGCTGATTCCCTGGGTAATAACGGCAAAGAAAATTACCGCGGCGATAAAACCGGCGCTGACAATCTCATTCATTGTGCGCTGCCACAGCCTTAGGCTTCATCATAGGGGGTCTTATCCCAGAACTGCGTAAAACGCTGAATGCCATCCACGGTGTAGGGGTGCTTTACGCCTTCCTGATAAACCGACAGCCCGGCTGTGACAATATCCGCGCCCAGCACGGCCATATCCACAATCTGGCGGGCATTGCGCACGGCAGCAACAATGATTTCAGAGTCAAAATCATAGTTATCGCGGATTGTCACAATATCATCTATGAAACCCCGCACATCTTCGCCGTTGGTTTCCTTCCAACCAATAAACGGCGAAATGAAATACGCGCCCGAGCGCATGGCCTGCAAAGCCTGCATCGGCGAGAAAATCAGCGTGCAATTCGCGCGAATATCCTTTTTCGCCAGCGCTTCGATTACCCTGAAAGCGGGTTCCACGCACTGCAGTTTGATCACAAAATTGGGCGAAATCGCCGCCAATTTTTCGGCCTCGGCCATCATTTCGGCGTAGCTCATAAAATGTGGGTTGACTTCCACCGAAATTGTTTTTTCGGTTCCTTCCACCAACTTCGCAATTTCGCGGATGACGGTCATAAACGGCTTACCAGAAGCCTGGATATGACGCGGGTTGGTGGTAATCCCATCGATATTGAATGTTTCGAGGGCGTATTCAATCTCACTTGTAATGGCGCTATCTAGAAAAAATTGCATCATTTGCTCCTTTATTTGACTCGGATTTTCACAGCTGCCGGAACATTTTCCAATTTTCCGGCAGACGAAATACATAAATTCAGACCCGGCAACTGCATTCCGCTGCGCGGCGACCCAAACGTCCAGACCTGCTCCAGGTGAAGGCCCTCCTTGAGTTCTCCCGTGTGCTGGACGGCTGGCCCCAGCGGAAGGATCGTTCCTTCGCGCCCGAAAACGGGGATTTGGTCAAGCGGCACTTCCCGCTCGAACAGTCCCGGCCCCTGCACCCAGGTCTGGTTCCAGATGTCGAACCACTTCCCCTCCGGCAGGTAAAAACGAACTTTTCCGCCCGGCTGGAGCACCGGGATCACCAACAGCGCCGGCCCAAACATGTATTGCTGGTCAAACTGCCAGGCCAGGCGTTCTTCGGGGAAAGCCAGCACCATCGAGCGCATCACCGGCATTCCAGTCTGACTTGCTTCGAGGGCGCAGCCTTGCAGATACGGAATCAACTGGTAGCGCCAGCCCAGCCACTTGCGGACGATTTCTTCGGCCTGCTCGCCAAAAAACCAGGGTTCGCGCGGGCTGGTGCCATGAAAACGGGTGTGCGAGGCCATAATTCCGGCCTGCGCCCAGCGGATGTATAACTCGGGGTCGGGCATTCCGCTGCCGAGCAGTCCGCCGCTTTCCTGCGGCCCGTAAAATCCGCCGATATCGTGCGCGTAAAATGCGCCGCCGCTCATGCCCCAGGCCAGTCCGCCGCGAATGCTGGCCGCCAGGCCTTCCCAATCGCCCTGCGGGTCGCCGCCCCACTGCACCGGGTAACGCTGTCCGCCCGCCCAGCTGGAACGGCCCCAGACCAGGCCATCCTGGTCGCCGTACAGCTGCGAGGCTTCAAAAGTGCAGCGGTTATAGAGCAGGGTGTAAATATTGTGCAGGCGTTTACCCGTGTCGCCGTTGTAACCAACCACCGACTCGGGCACGGCTTCGCCATAATCGGTTTTCATCACGCTGACGCCCATCTCGAACAAGTCGCGGTGCATATCGCGGAACCAGGCGTAGGCTTCGGGGTTGGTGAAATCGAGCAGCCCGGAAGGCTGCAAATGCGGAATCGAGCGGTCATTGGGCGGCGGCAGCCAGCGATGGATGTAGGTTTCGCCTTCCGGCGTTTGCAGAAAAAACTTTTTGGCCGCCAACTCGTCAAACAGCGGGTTGAGCGTTGAAAGGTAGGAATATTCCCACAGGCATAGGCGGTAATCCATCGCGCGCAGGGTGCGCACAAAACCTGCCGGGTCAGGATAACGGTCGGCGTCCCAGGCGAAATCGAAGCGCGTCTCCGATTTGTGCCAGGCGCGCCCATCCAGGGTCAGCACATCACAAGGGATGCGCCGCTCGCGCAACGTATGCGCAACTTCCATAATTTCTGCGGAAGTTTTGTAGAACGCGCGCGAGAACCACGCGCCATAACTCCAGACGGGCGGCAGCGCGGTGCGTCCGGTCAGCGCGGTGTATTTTTGGAGCATTGCCGCCGGGGTGTCGGCAAAGAGCAGGAAAATATCCAGTGTGGGGTCGTCCAGCTGAATGATGTAGCTGCGATGCGACCAGGGCGCGTACCCCACGCCATGCGTCACCCGCGCCGGAGTGTGGACAAAAACGCCCCAGCCGCTCGGGCTCCAGGCAAAAGGCACATTTTTATAGGAAATTTCGGCATTGACGCCGGTGGCGTCGCGGTTCCAGTTTTCGATTAACTGTCCGCGCTTGTTCAATGCGCCGAATTTATCGCCCAGGCCAAAAACGCTTTCGTCACTGGCGAGCGCCAGGGAGAGCAGCCACTGCTCCGGGGTGGACGCCAGCGGCGCCAGGCGCAGGGTGCCGCTGATGGTGCGGTCCGTGGCTGATTGGAGGATCAGTTTCCCGGCGCGATAAATCGAGAGACGCAGCGGTTCTTGCTGAAAAACCAGTTCCAACTCTCCGCTTTTGACGCGCATCTCGCCGTTGGCGTCTTCCACGCGGATGGTTTCTCGCGGCAAACCGGCCTCGTCAGCCAGAATCCCGTAATCAGGCACGGGGCTACGCTGAAAGCGCAGGCGCAGCAAACCCGCCCCCGGCGCGCTGACTTCCAAAGTCCCGGCGGCGGTCTCAAAACGGGCAATTCCATCCACAAGGCCGCTAAATTTCAACCATTCCAGGCGAGTGAAATCAGTTTGGAGTTTGTTGGCTTCCTGGTCGAATAACATAATCGCTCTTTTAGAGTCTCGCCTACTTCAGGCCGGTCGTGGCAATTCCGGTGGTGATGTTTTCTTGCAAAAAGCCAAAGACGAAAGTGATCGGCAGCAGGGTCAGCACCGTCATCGCCAGAATCAGATTCCACTGAACGTTGAGTTCGCCCTGGAAGGAGGCCAGCCCCACTTGCAGGGTGAAATATTCACTGCGGCTCAAGACAATCAGCGGCCAGAGAAAATCGTTCCAGCGCCACATGACCGAGAAAATGGTCAAGACTGCCAGCGCGGGTTTCGCCAGCGGCAGAATAATCTGCGAATAAATACGCCATTCACTGGCCCCGTCAATGCGCGCCGCGTCTATTAATTCATCTGGGATGGTGAGCATGTACTGGCGCAGGAGAAAAACGCCGGTGGGGGTGGCCGCCGCCGGGACGATGATGCCCAGCAGGTTGTTATTCCAACCCACGTTGGTGATGACCAGGAAAACCGGCACCAGCACCACCGAAAGTGGCACCATCAGGGTGCTGATCATGACCATGAAAATAGTCTGGCGTCCACGAAATTTGTATTTACTCAGCGCAAAAGCCGCCATGCTGTTGACCAGCAGGGTCAGCAGGGTCGCCAGAACGGTCACAACGATACTGTTCCAAAGATAGAGGCCGAAGTTGAAACTTTCGATTCCCTCTTTATAGTTCTCCAGCCCAAAATAGACACTTTCCAGCGGCTGGCGCTGATTGATGTTGACTTTAATCAACTTGCCAGGGTTGAGCGGGTCAACCAGCTGCGCTTCCAAGCCCACCCGCCGAACCTGCGCCAGGGTTTGGGTGCTTCCATCTTCGAGCGTGACCAGGTAAAGCGGGAGCGGTTCCGGGTAGCCTGCCACCACGGCGGTTTGCTGGCGATAGGGCAAAAGGCGCGGCGGGAATTTGGCGATTTCGCCCGAAGTTTTGAAAGAGGAGAGCACCAGCCAGATAATCGGGCCGAACATGATGATGACGCCCAAAATCAGATACGCATACGAGAGCGCATCGGTAAAATCGAGTTTTTTGCCGCCTTTTTTACGTGAAAGATAACGCATGGAGAAATTCATTTTATTCATCCTCGCGCCGAACGATCAGCTGAATGATGGTCAGAACAATCAAGACGCCCGCCATCAACAGGGAGGCGGCAGCCGCCAATCCAAATTGTTTGTTCGGGCTGGAAAAGCCATAACTATAGATATATTGCACCAGGTAAAGCGTTGCAGTTCCTGGCCCACCGCCGGTAAAGGCAAAGACAATGTCAAAAACCTGCACCGCGCGGATCAGCGAAAGCACCAGAACTACCACCATCGTTGGCATGAGCAGCGGCATGGTGATTTTTGAAAAGGACTGCCAGGGATTGGCGCCATCCAGCGAGGCGGCTTCGTACAAATCGGCGGGGATGGATTGCAGGCCCGCCAGCAGAATCAGCGTATAAAACCCCATGAAGGCCCAAATGCTAATCAGGATTATCAAAACCTGGGACCATTGGGCGTTGACGAGAAAGGGGATTTTGTCGCGTCCCAGGCTGGTCAGAATTCCGTTAATCAGGCCGTTTTCTTGCAAAATCCATTTCCAAATCAGGGCCACTACGATGGGCGAAAGCAAAACTGGATAAAAGAAAACTCCTCGAAAAAAGCCGCGCGCCTTGAGATTTCGATTTAGGATGAGGGCCGTTACTAATGAAAACAGAATCATCAATGCTACCTGGAAAAAGACATAGCCCGTCGTGTTGTATATAGCGCGCCAAAATAAATCTTCGCTGCAAGTGCGCGGTTCCAGGTAATTCTCACAGAGCAGTAAACGGTCAAAATTGGCCGTACCCGCCCAGGGGCGCTCCAGCGGTAGGAAAGAAGCCCCACCAGTAAACGCATAGACAAAGTTTAAAAGCATTGGGAAAAGAATAAAAATGCCAAAAATTAGTAGATTGGGCAGCACAAAAACATAAGGCATGCCGCGCACCCCTACCAGCCGCTGAAGTGTGCCAAAAAGCAGGTCCGCGATGGAAACAAAAAACTCAAAGAGCGGACTCAGCGCCCGGTTGAACAGGTTTTTGACTCGTCTGATTCCGTTCATTGGCAAGAGCATACGTCACATCCCATCTGGCGGGGCGCAGAGCACAAGGAACTGCGCCCCGCCAAAATTGCAAAATGCTGTTACTTTTGGGCTTCGGCAATCGCCTTGTCAATGTCTTGCTGGAGGTTGACCAGCATTTCATCGAGGCTCAGCTCGCCCGTCAGGTATTGAGCAATGCGGTTGGCGCTGTTGCGATAGTACGCAAAGGCAAACGGGTGAACGTTCAGGGCAACGGCCTGTTCAGTCAGCTTGGTCACTTCCGCTGTGTAAGCGGAGAGAGCCGCCAGAACCACCGGGTTTTCAGTCTTGAAGGCCACGCCCTGGGCGGCCACTTCTTTTTGCGCCGGGAGCGCCAGGGTGCCAGCCGAGAAGGCGCTGTAGTTTTCAGCCTTAATCAAGAATTCAACCAGTTTGGCCGCCTCTTGGGGATGCTTGGAACTGGCAAAGGCCACCACTGCCGAACCACCAGCGATACCGGTGGAGCCGCCCTCGCCGGTGGGGTTGGGAACCACCACCCAATCGAATGCGTCGCCAACGTCTTTGGCCACGCCATTAATCTGCCAGGAGCCAGACATGCACATGACTAATTGGCCGGATTTGAAGGCCCCGATGCAGCTGTTCACCGGTTCCGCGCCCAGCCAGACTTCCTTGGGGGTTAAGCCCTTGTCGTGCCAGCCCTTGACGATTTCAGCAAAAGCGCGGAAGCCAGGGGTGTCCACGGTGAAGCCGTTCTCGGCATTAATCAGGGTGGCGCCCATGCTCATGGCCGGGCCGGCAAAGCGATGACCGGTGCGGTCAATCGAGATAGCGTACTGCACGCCAGTCGCCTTGGCAACCTCTTCGGTAACTTTGGTCCAGTCTTCCCAGGTCGCGCCTTCACCGGGCAGAGCGATACCCGCCTGGTCAAAGAGAGTCTTGTTGACGTAGGGGCCGGTGACGGTCAGCGTATCGGGAAAACCGCCATAGTTCAACGCTTCCAGGATGGGGGCCGGGAAGTTGGCTTCGTAATAGGCGGAATCAGCCAGGATAGGGCGCAGGTCGAGCAGTTTGGCCTTGTACGCGCCAAAGTTGGTGATGCGAGCCAGGTCGGGCCCGCTGCCGCTTTCCAGTTGGACAGGAAGTTGTTCATCAATGGTTTTGTAGGGCACAACATCCAGAACAACAGTGATGCCGGGGTTTTCGGCCATGAATTTATCGAGCAACGGCTGCATCACATCGGCTTCAACGCCATCAGCGTAGTAGGTGAAGCGCAGTTCGACCGGTTCCGCGGTTGGGGCGGCGGTGGGGACTTCCGTGGGAGGCACGGCGGTGGCCGGGACAGCGGTGGGAGCAGGCGCAGGGGTGGCCGCAGGGGCGCAGGCTGCCAGCAGGACGGCAACTAACAGAAACAAAGCAAAAACTTTTTTCATCTTCTTCTCCTATTGATTAGTTTGATTAAAATCACACTTTTATGGCTTGCAAATAGTTTTTTTTTAGGGATTCACCTCCTCTGCCTCCATCGTCAAAACAGGCAAGTTAATCAGGTTGGCAAAAGCCAACAGTTCAGACAGATAATTCCCATACGTGAATGAAACGTGATGTTCGAGACCTTCACGCATCAACAGTTGGAGAAATTTTTGCGCGCCACAATCCAGTTTCAGAATGCCCGCTGTGCCGCTAAAGGGTTTGGGTTCCGCCAGCATTTCCCCGGTTCCCAAGACTAAACGTAAATTGCCGGTGGCCTGACTGAGACGGGCAACCGTCACTTCGCCGGGCTTGAGTGGAAAATCCATCACGAGCGGCACTCGCCGGTTGGAGTGGATTCCGCCATGAGGCTGAACGGAGGGGTCGGCCATCGAGAGCGGGGCGAGGCCGCAGTGCCAGAGCGCCATCCGATCTCTGTCCACGTCCACGCCGACCATGTCGGTGCCAAAAGCCGGGGCGGCGGAGAGAATTTGCAAAATAAGCTGAATCACGGTTCCGTTGATGTCGGCTTCGCAGCTGCATGGCAGCGGGGTGGAATCGCCAAAACCATCGCTGAGCATAGACATGGCCCCACAGGCCGCGCAGCCCATTTCGGTGAAGAATTCCGGCCAGCAGCGCACGGCCAATCCATCCAGTTGGTTTTCGGCGGCGATTTCTTTCAGGGCGTTGTAAACGCTCAGTGTGCCGTTTAGTGGAGCCTGTTCGAGGCTGGCGAGGTTATCCAAACGGAGGTCGAGCTGAGTACGGGTTTGGGCGACCGTCGCCGCAGAAATGGCGCGGGCGCGGGAAAAAACATCGGCCATCTCAAACCGGACAATTTCAATTCCAAAAAACTCGCGCAGTTTGGCTTCATCGAGATGACAGGAATCCATGCCAACCGGGTGTTCGCCGACCACACCCAGGCGCGCAGATTTCAGGCGGCGGCGCAAACGGCCAGCCGAGGCCAAAATGCGAATTTGCTGGATAACCGCAGGGTCGGTGGGCGCGGCGTAGGCGTACGCGTATTTGCGCTGACGGAGGGTGAGCGCGTGACCAGCCAGATTAATCCCACAGAGCGAATTCAGGCGCAGGCGGCCCCCCGTCCAGGGTTCGGGAACAGCCCACAAAAAGATGGGGACTTCGGTTGTTTCGGTCAGGGCCACCGTCATGGTGCTGTCGGCGAAAGTGGCCTGAAAGACGAGCAGCAGGTCAAAAGGGGTAGAACGGAGTTCGGCGGCCGCAGCTTCAGCCGAGGCTAAATCTGTCAAACCTTGTGCCGGGCCAACCAGCTCAAAATTCGCCGCGAGCAAGGATTGGCGGGCTTCGGCAATCATCGTTTCGGCCAGCGGAACATCAAAAGTCGTCCGAACCAGGGGTAAAAAGGCAATGCGCAGGGGATCCATGGAAACCTCTTCTATGAAATTGATGACTCAGGTTGGTAGAAAAAAGACATCAGCGCCAGGGCCGAGGCGCCCAAAACCCCAGCTTTCCAGCCAAAGCGGGTGGCCTCAATGCGGACGCGTTTTCCCATCCCGCCGAAGGACATCTCGCTGACAGCACGAAGAACTGGTGGTAGGAAAAAATCGTGTCCACGTGAAAAAATACCGCCCAAAAGGATGAGTTCGGGGTTGAAGAGATTGACCACTCCGGCCAGGGCCACTCCCAAATAAAAAGCGCGGTCTTCCAACATCGTCCGGACCGTTTCATCACCGGCGCGGCCAGCCCGAAAAATACGCTCAATTGGAGAAATATCGTTTTGCTCAGAGCGGGTCTGAGCCAGAATCCCTTGCGGATAGAGCTGGGCAATCTGGTCGGCCTGGCGCAAAATGGCTTCCTCGGATATCAGGGTTTCCAGACAGCCGTGATTTCCACAGCGGCAAAGTTCACCTCCATGCAGCAAAATAACCGTGTGCCCGATTTCACCGGCGCCTTTGGTACTGCCACGAAAAACCTGGCCCTTAAAAATCAAACCGGCGCCAACGCCGGTTCGGCCATACACAAAAGCCAGCGAATCCACCCCGCGCCCGGCCCCAAAATAGGTTTCATTCAGGGCCATCGTCCGCACGTTATTATCAACCACCACCGGCAGATTAAGTTCATGCTGCAAATAATCCCGCAAGGGAAAATCATGCCAATTCAAATTAGGCGCCAGTAAATTGACCCCGGTTTGAAAATCAACCAGGCCTGAAGCGCCAACTCCCACACCGAGGACCTGGCTGCGCTCCACCCCGCTCTCCAAAATGACCGCTTCCACCGTTTGGACAATCTGCACCAGGACTTGCTCGGCTGGCAGGTCAATCTCAAAGTGCACCAACTGGTTATGTTGCATTTCATTGCAGATATTGGAGATGCCCACCCGGAATAAACCGACACCAATATGAACCCCAACCACGTACCTGGCGTTGGGTTCCAAACGGATACTGGTGCGCGGACGGCCAACCGGGCGTAATTCTCCCAATTCCAGCGCAGTTTCATCAACTTCAGAAACAATGCCCAGAGCGATTAATTCAGCGATCAAATTTGTAATGGTGGTATTAGAAAGATTGGTCTTTTGCGCCAACTGCACCCGCGACAAATTCGACTCATGCAAAAGGCTGAGCAGCACAACCTGCAAGTTATGCAGTTTCACTAAATTGATATTGCTGCCCTGAAAACGCTGCTTCGGCATGAACAATCTCCAGAATAATTATTTTTTCATCTTTAGAAAATAATTATTTTCATTATATAATTGGACTGGACGAATTGTCAATGTTTTAAACGCGGGGGTATGGCGGCGAATTGCAAAATTATCCTGGCTGGCTGAATCCGCTGTACTGCGACTCCCCGACCTGTCTCCCAATTTCTCCGTTGGCGCAGCTATTTGTTCATTAAATGGCAACTGGTTTGCGCTCACTTTTTTCGGCCAGGTAAAACACCCAAAAATGAGATGCAGCTGTTTTTTCGGGCAGTTACAAGCACCACGAATCGCGATGCCCCTTTCTCAGCGCGATTTCAGCTGCTCTGAGAATGCCAATATTGGTGTTACCCCGACCAATCTATCTCCACCTGAGGGTGGGGGCTGCGCTGATTCCTAAATAGCGAGTTAATATTGCTCCAGTTTGCCTATGCTATAATTCCGGCCCGGAAAGGGCAAGGTATGTTTTCAAAATTTATTCGAATGGTCGGGGGCGACCCCAATAAACGGGAAATTGACCGCCTGGCAGCGGTGGTTCAAACCATTAATGGTCTCGAAGCGCAGTTTGAAGCCCTTGGCGATGACGCTTTGCGCGCCAAAACCGTTGAATTTCGCGCACGCCTGGCGCGCGCAACGCAGGAAATTGAAGACGAAAAAGAACGTCAGCAGGCTGAACAGGCCGCCCTGGCTGAGATTTTGCCCGAGGCTTTTGCCGTCGTGCGCGAGGCCGCCAAACGAACCATCGGCCAGCGCCATTATGACGTTCAATTGCTGGGCGGCATGGTGCTGCATCATGGTCGCATCGCAGAAATGCGCACCGGCGAGGGTAAAACCCTGGTCGCCACCCTGCCGGTTTACCTCAACGCGCTCACCGGACGCGGCGTGCATCTGATTACCGTTAACGATTACCTGGCGCGCTATCAGGCGCGCTGGATGGCGAAGATTTACAATTTCCTCGGTCTTTCGGTCGGTCTGTTGCAGATGGCCTCCAGCACCGAAAATGGGAAAAAAGCCTACCTGGTGGATTTATCCAAAGAATCGCCGCGCGAGGACCAGCATCAACTGCGCCTTGAAGAGCGTGCCGCCGCCTACGCCGCTGACATCACCTATGGCACCAACGCCGAATTCGGCTTCGACTACCTGCGCGACAACATGGTTTACCGCTACGAAGAAAAGGTTCAGCGCGGCCATTATTTTGCCATCGTGGACGAAGTGGACAACGTGCTGATTGACGAAGCCCGCACCCCGCTCATCATCTCTGGCCCCGCGCAAGGCGATTTGGAATGGTATGGCAAAATGGCGCAAATTGTGTGCCAACTGAAACCCGAAGAGTATGAAATTGAAGAAAAAGACCGCACCATTGCGCTGAACGAAGTTGGCATCGCGCACGTTGAGCAGCTGCTCGGCCAGCCTTTGCGCGACCTCGACCGCCCGGAAGATGTCACTCCCGAACAGGCGCGCCTGCTCGGCTACCTGGAACAGGCCATGCGCGCCCAATTTCTCTTCCGGCGCAATAAGGAATATTTGGTGCAGGGCGGCAAAGTCGTCATCGTGGATGAATTTACCGGGCGGCTGATGCCTGGTCGGCGCTGGAGCGATGGCTTGCATCAGGCGGTGGAGGCCAAAGAAGGCGTCAAGGTGGAGCCGGAAAACATCACTTACGCCACCATCACCATTCAAAATTATTTCCGCATGTATCAAAAGCTGGCTGGCATGACCGGCACGGCGC
>JAVHNW010000054.1:0-5927 GCA_036169755.1 bacterium
TTTCATCGGGCTGCCATTCCAGCCCAAATTGGGTATTCAGCACCTCGCGCTGCAATAAATAGGGCGCCCATTCGAGCAGGGCGTCATTGCCCAAAACGAGAATCCGCGCATTTTCTGGCAGCAGGGCGCGCGCCTCGGCCAGGCGTTCAACCTGAGCGGCGCTGAGTTTCCACTGCTGGTCGCGTTCCAGGGCGTGGATCAGGCCAAAAGATTGAGAAATGCCCCAGATGGCGGAAAGCATCAGCGCCGCCGAAAGCGCCCGGCGTCCCGGCTGAAAATGAATCAGCGCGGCGAGGGCCTCCGTCAGCCCGTAGGCAAACAAGAGCGCGGCGGGCAGCGCCGTCAGCCAGACGTTTTCGCGCGGGATGGAGAAAAGCGTCAGAAAAACGAGAGGCAGGGCAAATTTTCTGCGCGAAACCAGCCAGAGCAGGCCGAGAAAAATGAGCCAGTTCCAGGCAAAGGCCCAGCCATCCTGCGTCACCTGGAAAGCCGTCAATTTATCCAGCAGGGCAGAAAAAAAAGGCTGTTTGCCGATGTCGTACTGCGCCAGCACCGGCAGCAGGAAAATTCCGCGCCCGTGATTTTTCATGGCGGCTGCCCAATAGGGCGCGGAAAGCGCGGCCCCGCTGCAAGCCATCAGCGCAACCTGGGCCAGGGCGCGCGCGGCGAAACGCTGACGCAAAATTTGCTCTGCGCCGAGCAGCACGGAGAGCGCCGCCGCGCCGATGGCGGAGCCGGGGCTGGCAAGAACGCACAGCGCCAGGGCAATTCCCACGACCAGCGCCGGGCGCCAGCCGGGAGCGGCGCGAAATTTGAACGCAGCGGAGAAAAACACGACCAGCGCCAGGCTGCCAAAAGATTCGGCCAGCCCGGCGGCTTCAATTTGATTGGCAAAGGCGTTGGGCAGAAAAGCGTAGGCGAAGAAACCCGCCAGCACTGCGCCAGAATTTTTGGGGAAAAGCTGTTTCAGCAGCCGGTAAACCGCGGCCAGCGTCAGGCAGGCGACCAGCGGCGGCAGCAGGTTGGCAATCAAAATTTCTCGGCGCGGAAAAAGCGCCAGCAGCATGGCTTCCACGTAAAATCCCAGCGGCGGGTAGGCGAAGGGAATTCCGCCCGGCGAGTAAAAGGGAATGGTGAGCGGCAGGCGAAAGCCATTTTGCAAAATTTCATGCGAAAAGGCGATAAATAATCCGCCCAGGCGAAAAGGTTCGCGCGCGGCGTCAAGATGGAAAAGATGCTGGACGCGCAAAAAAATGCCCAGCAGAAAAGTCAGGTCGAGCGGCAGACGGCGCAGGTATCTCATAAAATTATTTCGGCGGGCTGGTAATTTCTCCGGCGGCTGGGTGACGGGCAGCCTGCAAAAATTTCTCCGGCTGCTGGGCGTACGTGTCCAACGGCAGGCGGCCTTCGGCCAGCGCCAGCAGAGTCTCGGTCAAAAATTGGTTAACCGGGGTGGCTACGCCCAGGTTTTTGCCAAAGCGAGTGACGGCGCCGTGCAGGTAATTCACTTCGCTTTGTTTGCGCCCGGCGTACAGGTCAATGTGGAAGGAGGGCATTTTTGCGCCGCGCCCGGCTCCGGCGGCTTTGCTCAAAAATGGTTTGGAAAGCCAGAGCGGAAGTTTTGTCGCCAGCGCCAAAGCCCGCACGGGCGTGCCAGGCAAATCGGTGACGCTGATGTTTTGGGCGCGCATCACAGCCAGGCATTCGCGCATCTGCTCAATTTCCAGGCGGTAGAGGCCGGGGTGGGCGTAGATTTCGGCAGCGGTCATGTTGAGGATGGCGGAGGCCGGGTTGGCGAGCAAGTTTGTCAGCAGTTTCGACCATTTCATGTCGGCGGCGCGCGGGAAGAGCCGCCCGTTGAGCAAGGCTTCGTCGAGAGCGCGGGCGAACTGCGCCGACAGCGGATGCCCGTCTGCCACGCCGATGCCGCGCAGTTTTTCCAGCACAATTTCTCCGCCGGGGCCGCGCCCAATGGCGGAAGTGACGGTGGCGGCGATGACATTTTCCGCGCCGAGCAGGGTGCTGATGGCGGTTTCATTTTCCACGCCGTTTTGCAGGCAAAGCAGAGGCGGCGCGGCGGGGCCGGAAAAAAGGGAAAGGTAGAGAGGTGTCAGAGCCGAGAGCGCGCCAGGGGTGTCGAACGATTTGAGCGCGAAGAGAATCAGGTCGGGGCGGCTGGCGGCCAACGCCTCGGCCAGCGAGGCGGAAAAGGTGACGGTGGGCGCTTTGAGGATGAAGCGGGTTTCGCCCCGGCGGCGCGAGTCCAGCCCCAGGTCGAGAGTCAGCCCGCGCACGTTCAATACCTCGGCCAGAGCGGGTTGTTCCACAAAAACAACGCGGTTGCCAGCCAGAGCCAGCGAGCCGCCGATGTAACTTCCAATGGCGCCGGCGCCCAGGGAAAGAATGTTCATGCGCTGCCTTTCAGGCGCGCGTCACGCTGCAGGGTGAGACGCAGGCCGTCTTCGAGAGAGATGGAGGGCTTGTAGCCCAATTTTTGCGCCGCCAGGCGGATGTCGGCGCACATGCGGCTGACTCCGCCGCTGACTTTGGGGCTGTAGAGCGCTTCGGCGCTGCTGCCGGTGGCGCTGAGGGCGGCCTCGGCCAATTCGCGCACCGAGGTTTCACTGCCGCCGCCCACGTTGATGACCAGCCCGTCCAGGTTGGGGGCGGTGGCGGCGGCAAACAGCGCCGAAATGACATCGTCCACATAGACGTAATCGCGGGTTTGGTTGCCGTCTCCATGCACGACCAGCGAACCGCCGCGCAGCGCCTGACGCAAAAAATAGGGCACAACCGGCGGATGCGAGGGCGGCAGATGCTGGCCGGGGCCGTAGGCGTTGAAGACGCGCAGGCTGACGGTTTCGATGCCCCACAGGGCGCCGATGGTTTTGACGTAAAACTCGGCGGCCAATTTGGAGACGGCGTAGGGTGAACGCGGGTTGGGCGGCATCGTCTCGCGCAGGGGCTGCTCGCCCTGGTCGCCATAGATGGCGCCGGAGGAAACCAGCACCACGCGCCGCACGCCCACATCGCGCATGGCCTCCATCAGGCTGACGGTTCCGCCCACGTTGACGGCATTGTATTCACGCGGGTAAAGCACCGATTCGGGGACGGAAACGCGCGCCGCCAAATGATAAACGCAGTCCACTTCCTGCAGCAGAGTCCACAACTTGGGGCGGTCGTTCACATCGCCGCGGGTGAAGTGAACGTCAGCGGCGAGCGACTGCGGGTCGCCAGTGGATAAATCGTCCAGACCGCGCACATCGTGGCCTTCGCGCGCCAGATGATTCGCCAGACTGGAGCCGAGAAAACCCGCCGCGCCGCTGATGAGAAAATTCATGCGTTAAATGCCCCCGCCAGTTCACGCCAAAAATCGTCCTTTTCACCAGGGACAAAAGGAAGGTAGAGCGCCAGGCGTCCGGCGAGACCGGCGTATCGTTTTTGCAAAGCCTCGGCCAGCGCGGCGGGCGAGGCGGCCTCGGTGACGAATTCGGCCATCATTTCTTCCGTAATCAGGGCGGGCATCTCATTCCACTGCCCGCGCGCGGCCAGCGCCGAAAGTTGGGCGGCGGTTTCGCTCCAGCCGTGCAAATCCATCACAGCATGATACGAAGGGGTGGAAGCGTAAAAGGAGACCTGCTGGCGGCAGAATTCGCGCTCCTTGCGATTGGAAGCGGCGAAAACCGTGGCTGAAATTGTGACCGTGGCGCTGGCGCGTGCGGCCTTTTCCTGGCCCTGGGCAATCGCTGGCAGGAGAATCTCGGACAAATAGCGCGGGGTGTGGAAAGGATGAACCAGAAAACCATCACACAGCTCACCCGCCAATTTAGCCAGGCCGCTGCCAACGCCCGCAATATAAATCGGCAAATCGCCGACTTCCGGCGGCAGCGGGCCAGGGTTAAAAAAGGGCGACATGAGGGTAATTTTGTAATACTCCCCGCGAAAATTGAGCGGCGCGCCGCTTTGCCAGGTATCCCACAAAGCGCGGATCACCTGAATTTGCTCACGCAGTTTTCCCGTCACCGAGGCGGGCCAGTCCAGGCCAAAGCGGCGCTCAACGTGCGCCTTGACCTGAGTTCCCAAACCGAGGATGAAGCGCCCGCCAGATTGTTCCGCCAGGTCTCGCGCCTGGTAAGCGATGCTGGTTGGCGAGCGCGCAAACGAAACGGCAATCCCCGTGCCAGAGCGCAGGCGGGTGGTATGTTCGGCAATCAGCGCGTGCGGCAAAAAAGCGTCATGCTGCGTTTCGGTCGTCCAGAGCGCGTCAAAACCCATTGACTCGGCGGAGCGGGCAATCAACGGAACTTTGGAAAGTGAAACGGGCGGAAGAGCGGCATCCAATTTCATGGCAAATTCTCCTTTGAGAGTGAGTATAGCACGCGCCGCTAGGCCGACAAGCAGCGCGTAATTTCTTTCATCACTTGCGCAGCGTCTTGAAAATGCACAGCGCGCATTCCCAGCGCAGCGGCGGCGGCGACATTTTCGGGAAAATCATCCACAAAGATGGCTTCCTCGGCCTTTACGCCCAGTTTTTCCAGCGCGTATTGATAAATACGCGGGGCCGGTTTGACGATGCCGACCTCCGCCGAAATAATCACTTCATCAAACGGCGCAAGAAATCCCTCGCGCAGCATGTAGGCGCGCAGCCCATCCCAGGCATTGCTGATGACGCCCATTTTCAGCGCCGGGCGCAGCGACTGAATGAAAGCCAACAGCTCGCGGTCCACCCTGTCACCGGCAAAAAAGACCTCCGACAGGCGCGGCCACTCGCTTTCGGGGCGCTTCAGCCGCCGGGCGACATCGCGCCAGTGTTCCTGCTCGCTGATTTGGCCGGTGGAAGCCTGCTGAGCCGTCTTGCAGCGAAAAACAAAAGCGTCCATTTCTTCATAGGTCATGCCAAATTCGGCGCCCAGCGCGGCGCGCGGCGTTTTGTCTTCGGTGCGGACGATGACGCCGCCCAGGTCAAAATAAATCGCTCGGATGGACATTCTCTCTCCTCATTTTTCATCCACCAGCGGCTCAGCGCGGGCGTCCGACATGCCGACCGCCACCAGGCGCGGGTCGCCTTCCCAATCGGGGTAATAATTGAAGTTCACTTCATACGGGCCGCAGGGCGTCTGGTAAAGCCCGAAGCGATTTGAAACCAGCGGATGTTCAATTTCACCGGAAAAATAGAGAAAAACATCCGCCGCTTCGGGGGTGGAGGCCCGGTTGGCGAATTCGGCGGGGCCGAGCGCGGCGCGCGCCTGCGGCGAGAGAAAAAATCTCGTCTGCGGACGGCTCTGCAGGTACTGGCGGATGCAGGCGTTCAGGCTGATTTCTGCGCGCCGCTGAATGGTTTGCGCCGCCCAGGCCTGCCAGCCAAAATTGACGGCCAGCGCGCCGAAAAGGATGACGCCAAAAAACGATTGCGCGCGCCGCGTCTGAAAAAAACGTGAGCGCCAGGCAGCCTGCGCACCGCGCGCCGCAAGAATGGCGACAAAGGGAAACAGCGCCAGGTAATTGCGCACAATTAACACTTTTTGCAAACCCATGTACAAAAGATAAATCAGCGGGGCAGAAAAAACAAGCGCCAGCCGCAGCCGGTCGGCGGGTCGCGCCATCAGGGTGAAAACACCCGCCAGGCTGAGGGCAAAAATCAGCGCGGCGAGCGGCGCCAGCGGCGAGAAAACCATCAGCGCAAAATAAATCAAGAGCAGGCCCCAATGTTCAAAACCTGGCGCAACCGTCTGGCCGTAATGAAAGGTGCTGTAATGGCGCATTTCAAAACGAATATCCCCCAAAAAAGTTTGCGTCTCCAGCAAGGCGCCGGGCGTGGAAAGTAAAAAGACAGCGGCGAAAACCAATCCGAGCGCCAGCAGGCAGAGGAACTGACCGCGTTCCAGTGTCACGGCAACAGGCACGGCGGTCACTGCGGCAAGTCTGGC
>JAVHNW010000055.1:0-1183 GCA_036169755.1 bacterium
CCTCGTAGGCGAACAAATCATCCAAAACGCCAGGAATTTGCAGGCCGGTCACATCCACCACGCTGCCATTTTCATCGCGCACGATGACGGCAAGTTGAGCCTGCAACATTTCCGTCAGCGCCGCCAGGCTTTGCGGCGGCACGCGAAAAGCGGTGAAAGCCGCCAAATGCGGAAATTTGGCCTTGGCTTCGGCATCTGCTCCCGCTTTGAGATATTCCAGCGGAATTTCAGTTCCACCGCTGACACCCTGCGCCGTCAGAGCGAGCGCGGCATCGGGCGAGTAGAAAAGCGAGTAGCTATACTTGGGCGAGCCAACGGTATTCCATAAAATCAGGTCGCGGCGCACCCAATGGGCTTTTTGTTTTGCCAGGCTGCCGCGCGGCGCGCCATCGGCGCTGAAAATGAATTCATTTTTCACGGTGTCGTATCCAAAATAGATTTCATCACCGTCTTTTTTGACGGTGAAGGTTTGGGGTTGAGTGAGCAGGGCGGCAGAATCTTCACCCTGCGCCACGCTGACGGTGTAGATTCCGGCCTTGAGGGCGCGGGTGGCAAAGGTGAACAGGCCGTCTCCGTCCGGGTCTTGCAGCCAGGAGCGCAGGCAGGCGGCGTCAGCGCTGCTGGCGCAGCCCAGCGCCTGTTGAAAATCGCCGATGGCGGTCAAAATCGGCGTGTTGAAATTGTCGGCAACCCAATGGGTTTTGTGGTCATAGTAAAACTTGACGCGGGTTGGCGCGTGGACGACCAGCGCAATATCGGCGCCGCCACGGGCGGCATTTTTGCCATAGTTTTCGTCCCAATTTCCGTTGAGGGCAACTTTGTAGCGCGGTCCCATTTTATCGTCATCGTTGCCTGGCTGAATTTCAAACTCGCCCTGCCAGAGGTCGTCTTCGGCATCGTAAGCCAGCAGAGTTTGTTCGCAGCCGGGAATCCAATCACCGGGGCAGCCCAACTCGTTCTGATGCGTTCCGGGCAGGCCGACCATTTTCGGCGGCGGAGAATCTTCGGCGCGAGCCGGGGAAACCCAAACACTGGCGAGGAAAATCAGCAGAAAGAGAATGTTGAAGCCTTTTTTCATTAAAAAAACCTCCTGCAAAGAGGATACATTTTGTAACTGATCAGGCTGCGCCACTTCGGCGGGCTTAAGCCCTGCCTCAGCATAAAAGAAAGCCCTTCGGGCTCA
>JAVHNW010000056.1:0-1180 GCA_036169755.1 bacterium
ATTACAAATGGACGGAATGGTTTTTCATCCAACTCTACAAACACGGGCTGGCCTACCGCAAAAAATCGCCGGTGGATTTTTGCCCGCATTGCAACACGACTCTGGCGCGTGAACAGGTTTGGGGCGAAGACCGCCACTGTGAACGCTGCAGCACGCCTGTCATCAAAAAAGACCTGGAACAATGGTTCTTCCGCACCACGCGTTACGCCGAGGAATTGCTGCGCTACGACGGCATTGACTGGCCGGAGCGCGTGCGCGTGCTGCAAACCAATTGGATTGGCAAAAGCGAAGGCGCCGAACTGCAATTTTCCGTTGCCGGCAGCCAGGAAAAAATCACTGTTTTCACCACCCGCCCCGATACGCTGTGGGGCGCAACCTTCATGGTCATCTCGCCGGAACACCCACTGGTGGATACATTGACCCGCCCCGAAAATCAGGCTGCCATCCGGGCCTACCAGGCGCAGGCCGCCCGTCAGAGTGATATTGAGCGCGAGGCCACCGACAAAGAAAAAACCGGCGTTTTCACCGGCGGCTACGCCATCAACCCGGTCACCGGCGCTAAAATCCCCGTCTGGATTGCCGATTATGTGCTAATGACCTACGGCACCGGCGCGATTATGGCCGTCCCCGCTCACGACGAGCGCGACTTCGCCTTTGCCCGAAAATTTCAGCTGCCGATTATTCCGGTCATTCAGCCGGAAGGCCAGCCGATTCTGGACGGCGCAGCGATGGAAGCCGCCTACACGGGCGGCGGTCTGATGATTAATTCTGGCCCCTTCAACGGCCAGGCTGTCAACGACAAAAAAGGCCATGAAAATCCCGGCATTTTGGCGATTACCCACTATTTGGAAGAAAAAGGCGTTGGAAAACCGACCGTCACCTACAAATTGCGCGACTGGCTGATTAGCCGTCAGCGCTACTGGGGCTCACCCATCCCCATGATTCACTGCGCCAAATGCGGCTGGAACCCCGTCCCGGACGACCAACTGCCGATCACCCTGCCTGAAGATGTGGAATGGAAGCCGACCGGCGAATCCCCGCTGAAACTGCACCCCAGCTGGAAAAATACCAACTGCCCCGTCTGCGGCGGCCCGGCCACGCGCGAAACCGACACCATGGATACCTTCATGTGTTCGTCCTGGTACCACTTGCGCTACCTGTCGCCGCATTTCGACAGCGC